>NZ_CAXUBY010000043.1:0-25015 GCF_964249515.1 Eubacterium sp. 3_1_31 | reverse complement strand
CATTTTCCTTATCATCTTTTCTGTATATATTAAAAAGACCATCAACTAACTCATTTGAGTTTGTCGACAGTCTGAAACCGCATGCAATGCGGTTTTTTTCATGCTTTAATTGTAAATGGTTTTTGCATAATCTGTTGGTGTAATACCGAATTGTTGTTTGAATTTGCGAGAAAAATAATGAATTGAGGTAAATCCCAACATACTGGATATCTCACTGATCGTATATACACTCTCTTTGATTAATAGTTTGCTTTTCTTTAATTTTAAATCACTGATATATTGTTTAGGTGCCGTTCCTAGGTTGTTTTTAAATAACGTTTGCAGACTGGAACGTGATATGGAGAAACGATTACAAATTTCTTCAATGGTTAATTGTTCATAAATCGTATCGTTGATATAAATGACAATTTCATTCAGTAATTCATTTTCAAAGCGCTGCTGCATAGGGGTAGATGCTACCGGAGAACTGGATAAGAAATCATATTGTAGGATTTTAATCAATAATTCTTTTATATAACAAATCATCAATTCACTGTCATAAAGCATTTCATTATTAGAAACCTTGATGAAATTATTCAGGGCATTGTGAATATCACGATGAGCGTGATAAACACGATTTGTAATTAAATAAGAATCCGGAATGTCCATATCAAAGAGGATCGTTAAGTAACTGCATGACTGGGCATCTCCTGTTTTTTGTGTGTGAAACTGTCCCGGCGCATATAAAATCAGATCCATTTCGTCTAAACGATATTCTTCATCATCAACAGTTGTTGCTAGTTCTCCATTATCAATAAAAGTGAGTTCCCAATAATTATGTTGTTCACCGGGAAAGGTGTAGCTGGCATTGCGTACCTGATAGTAATAACCAAGGATTTCTTTTACGGAAAAGGTTGGAATGATTGGTTCATAACTGATAGGATTTCCATCATATGTTTTTACATAGGTCTTTTTCGCTTTGAAATCAGTTTCTAATTCAACCTTGGAGGTCTGGGTGATCGTGATGAAATTAAACTTCACACCTTTTTTTATTTTAATAAAGCGGTGGATGACAAAACGTTCAAATTCTTTTGCTTTTTCATCTTTGCTGACTACGAGCATGACGATACCCGATAATACCTTCACATACACATCACTATTATATGTATAATAAGATGTGAATTCTTTATCCTTCAATTTTAATACAGAGTGTGTCATTTTGATGCTTTGACGGCGAGTCAAATCATTTACGATTTCCCCATATTTGTTAAAAATAAAACTAGTTGTTTTGTTAAACATGAGAAGTTCACCTCTTTTATGAATAGTATAGCAAATTTTGTGCATCCAGAAAAGAAATTAATGAGAAAAGAATATGGATAAAAATGTGAGAGAAACTCGCCTGTTTTATGTAAGTGTTTACATTATGTGATAATCGATGAATAAAATGTCATATGTCAATTACTTTTATCACATTTTTCCCAAAAGTAAGTACGTATGTAAATTTTTGCGAAATGTATGGATATTTCTGATTATTTGCATTAATTAGTAGATGAAAATGGGCGTAATTGCTAAAAAGTGCAAAATCACTAATAAAAAGTGTAAAGAAATCACATCCATTTTGGCATAAAATCTAAGTGAACTGAAAGGGTTTACGTAGCGCATTCACCTCATCATAAAGCGCTGCCGCTAGTTCATGTTTAAACAGATAGAAAGGAGAGAGCAAACATGCCAGATATCGTTTTAACACGAATCGACAACCGTCTGATTCACGGACAGGTTGCAACACAGTGGTGTGGAGTCGTTGGAGCTAACTTATTATTAGTGGCAAACGATGCCGTAGCAGGTGATGAATTCCGTCAGGGTCTGATGAATATGGCTGCACCAGCTTATGCACAGACAAGATACTTCAGTATCGAAAAGACAATCAACATCATCGGTAAAGCTAGCCCACAGCAGCACATCGCTATCATCTGTGAAACTCCACAGGATGTACTAAGATTAGTAGAGGGTGGAGTTCCTATTAAGAAAGTAAACATTGGAAACATGCACATGGCAGAAGGTAAACGTCAGGTTGCTACTTCTGTTGCTGTTAATGATGACGATGTTGCAACTTTCAAAAAACTGCAGGACTTGGGTGTTGAACTGGAAATCAAACGAGTTCCAGATATTGCTGCAGAACCAATTGATAAATTATTTAAATAATAATTTAACGAGAATTTATTACAAAAGTGTTGTTTAATGAAAAATTAAATAATGGAAGGAGAAACTTATGGACTTCAATATTATTGAATGTGTACTGCTGGCCATTGTAACGTTCATCTTTGCAATTGACCAGTTCTCATTAACAGAAATCGTATACCGTCCAATTATCGCTTGTCCTATCATCGGCCTGATCCTTGGAGATGTAAACATGGGTCTTGTTATCGGTGGTACTTACGAGTTGATGATGATCGGTAACATGCCAGTTGGTGGAGCTCAGCCACCTAACGCCGTATTAGGTAGCGTTGTTGCTATGATCTTCGCGGTTAAGGCACACATGGATACAAACGCTGCATTAGGTGCTTGTATGATCTTCGCTACTTTCGGACAGTATGTAGTAACTGTAATGTTCACTATCATGTCTGGATTAATGGCTAAAGCTGACAAAGCTGCTGCTGAAGCTAATCCTAAAGGAATTACTGCTGTATTGAACATCTCTATGGCTGGTTTAGGCGGATTGTTTGCATTAATCGCAATCGTTGCTTATAGTGCTGGAGTTGGTATGTCAGATACATTGACTGAAATCTCTAAGAACGCTAGCTGGTTCATGGGTGGTTTAGGTGCTGCCGGTGGTATGATGCGTTTCGTTGGTTTCGCAATCCTGCTGAAAATTATGCTTTCTAACGATTTGTGGGGCTACCTGCTTGCAGGTTTCGCATTCGCATTGATCCTTGGAAACATTCCTGCAACTTCATCAGCTGCTCTGATCTTAGTTGCATTCATCGGTATCGCTATTGCATTGAATGACTTCTTAACAACATCAAAAATTAAAGAAAACGCTGGAAGCGGAATGGGAGGTATGAGTGATGGAATCTAATGCTATGACAACTTATAAAGACACTACCCCTGCTGCCAGAGTCGATAACAAAACATTAAATAAAATGGTATGGCGCTCTATGCAGCTGCAGGCAGCTTTCAACTATGAAAGAATGCAATCAGCTGGATGGCTGTGGGCTATGTTACCAGGTTTGCAGAAAATTCATACAAACAAAGATGATTTAGCTGCATCCATGACACACAACATGGACTTCTTGAACACTCACCCATTCGCAGTAACATTCGTTATGGGTATGGTTCTTTCTATGGAACAGCAGAAAATGGATATTCAGACAATTCGTTCTGTACGTATCTCTACTGCAGCTCCTTTAGGTGGTATCGGTGACGCATTGTTCTGGTATACACTGATTCCTATCACTGCTGGTATGACTGCTAACATGGCAATCGACGGCAACATGATGGGACCAATCCTGTACTTCATCATCGCATTTGGTGCTGAAATGGCATTGCGTTATGGTTTAATGTACTGGTCTTATAACTTAGGTACAAAAGCTGTATCTATGATGACTGCTCATGCAAAAGAATTCACTCATGCAGCTTCTCTGCTTGGTGTATTCGTTGTAGGTGCTTTGATTTCTAACTATGGTGGCGGAACTCACTTAGGTATCTCTATCCCTAACGGACAGACTGTTGCTGAAGACGGAAAAACTATGGTTGACGTATTCATTAACATTCAGGAATACTTAGATAAGATCCTGCCTTGCTTAATTCCATTACTGTTCACTTTGATGTGCTACTTCTTGATCAAGAAGAAAAACTGGACTCCTACAAAATGTATCGGTTTATTCTTGGTTATCGGTATCGTTGGAGCTATCTTCGGTATCTGGGGTGGCGATTACACACCATTAGTACCAGTACCTTGGAATGTAGTTGCTTAATCTAAATTAAAATAGTAGATGGTGCTCTCTCAAACTAATAACTCTATCTACATTTGAGTTTAAAGGTCATTCGCAAGAATGGCCTTTTCTCATGCCAAGAACGGGCTTTGTTCTTTCTTACGATGTTGCATAGTGAACTCAATACGTTGAAACAAAAAGAAAAAACGTACCTTAGTAAGATACGTCAATTCTACGTCTATTCCATTGATGTAGGTGGTAAGAGAACTATTTAGCATCTTTTTTAGGAACCATACGATATCTTTCTACCATATCAATATCGGTATGAATTGCTACATCAGCTTTTCCATAATGCAAATAGGAGGAATTTCCATAAGTATCAATATACTGTTTGGCATCATCATAAAATAGATAAGATTCAGCCGTTTCAAAATTAAATAATGCATTATCGAAAGCATGCAATGCTTCTTCGATGGCATTTTCATGAAAGCATAATTTACCTTTTAAATAATATAATAAACCGGCATGGAAATCAGCACTTCGTATCTTGCAGATGTATTCATCAAGGGCAGTAATATCATGCAGACTGTTCTCTAATAATATTTGATAGGCGAGATCTGCTATTTGCAAGGTTTGTTCATCAGCACACGCATGCAATGCTTGTTGGTAGGCATTCGCAAACTCCGTATGCTTGCATCGTAAACTGTGGTAATACCAAGGCTCTAATACACTTGCTGGATCTCCTTTTTTATATTGTGTGTGGGCAATCTTTGCAATCTGTTCTAGAAATTCGTTCTTTTTGCCTGCCATGAAATAAGCTTTCATCAGTAAACGATCTTTTTCCAAGGGGGATAATAATTTCTCAGCACCAGCGCCATTTAAGAGTTCTAAGGCATGCTGGTAATCTGCTCTTTGAAATGCTCCCTGTATGGCGATGATAGGAAACTGTTTGATGCGCCGATAGGTAAACCAGGCAACACCGCCACAGATTATGATAATGATACTTGCGGCACTCATAATAACACCTCTACTTTATTGTTTTCATTATAGCATGAATCACAAATATTTCGACTTTTTTCGAATCGTATATTTACAATTTCACAACTATAAGTGTATAGTAACTGTGTGTGATAATGTAGTCAATTCATTTTGACACCTCCTTTTGATTCAAAAGAAATCAAAAGGTTTTTTTATTACCTTTAATGAAATAGAACCATCTTCATAACTTACGATAACCTAATACATATAGGAACATCTTCCCTCTACATTAACATAGGAATGAAAAAACAGGTCACCCAAGTGGATGACCTGCATACAGATATCAATTGTACCTGTTTTAAGGTTTGAGAGAGCAATATTACTATTTTATGCGTGCCAAGGAACTGGAATTAATGCCGTATAAGCACCACCAGTTGCCCATACACCAAACATACATCCTACGATACCGATTACTAACAGCAGAACGATACATTTGATTGGTGTCCATTTTTTCTTCAACAGAGCATAGCACATTAAAGTTAATGCCAAAGGAATTACTTTAGGCAGGATAGAGTCTAACTGACCCTGTACATTTGTAGTTAATCCGCCTGAAGAGAAGACGATTTCTAAAGAAGTAGAACCCATGTTAGAAATCAAAGCACCAACGATGAAGATACCCATAACAGATGCAGCATGTGTAAATTCTTTCGCATGTTTTGTTAAAGAAGCTACAGCTGACATACCTAAGTTATAAGACCAATACATCAAAGCGAAACGTAAAGCCATCTGTGCACCGAATACGATAACGAAGAACAGAATTGGTCCTAAGATATTTCCATTCTGTGCCTGGATAGCTGTAACACCAGCAACGATAGGTACAAATGTATACCAGAACAATGCGTCACCGATACCACCTAATGGAGCTGCAGTAGAGATACGTACAGAACGAATTGTCTGAATATCCATCTTCTGCTGTTCCATTGATAATACAATACCCATTACGAAGGTTACCAAGTAAGGGTGTGTATTAATGAAGTCCATATTGTGTGTCATAGATGCAGCTAAGTCATCTTTGTTTGTATGAATTTTCTGCAAACCAGGTAACATAGCCCACAGCCATCCACTGGACTGCATTCTTTCATAGTTGAAACTTGCCTGCAGCATGGTAGACATCCAAACCATTTTATTTAATGTTTTTTTGTCAACTTTAGGAGCAGGTGTAAGATCTTTATATGTTGTCATTGTATTAGATTCCATCACTCATACCTCCTGCATTGCTACCAGCATTTTCTTTAATCTTAATATTGATCATGAAGTCGTAAATTGCGATACAGATACCAATGAATGCCAGCAATAATAATGCAACACCACTCATTGTTCCACTAGCAGCTACACTACCAGCTTCTGCATTAAATGCAAAGCCTGTAGGGATGTAGCTTAAGATGATTGCAGAAGCGAAACCTGCAAGCAGGAAGCCCCACAGATCGCTTGCCATCATGATCTTCATCAGGATAGCGAAACCGACAAACTTCATCATACCACCAGCAGCTGTTAAACCTGCTGTAAACCAAGAGTAATCTGTAGCAATCTGCTGCAGAGTGTCAGCCATAGCTGTTCCACCAACATAGCACAGGATAGAAATAACAGCGAACAGTGTTCCCAGGATTACCATTGAAATGTAGTTAACCTGTGCAATTCCCTTAGGATTTGCTTCTGCAGCTGCTTTATCAGCTTTTGACATAAGACCAGCCATGAATGTAAATACTAACGTAACAACATACTGACCGAAGATTGAGAAGATAACAGCTGTACCTAAAGCAGCATTAACTTCCATGTTAGCTTTGATAGCTAAGATACATCCGGCAACACCAGCGATGATTACGTTAGGTGGCTGAGCTCCACCAACTGGCATGTTACCGATAACCATGATTTCATACGTTCCACCAACTAAAAGACCGATTTCCATATTACCTAAGATTGCACCGATAATAGTACAAGAGATAATTGGACGATACAGTGTTTCAGTCAGAGAGAATTGGTCAATCGCAAAGATAAAGGTTACGACTGCCAACAAGATAATTTGAATAATATCCATGATAAATCTCCCTTCTGTTTAAGCGAATTCTTATTTAAGTAATTTATGAATGAGGTATAAAAAGTAAAAAATGGCTTGAAATTAAGGGATATTATGATTTTTATAGACTTGTGAAAGTGTTAGCTACGTGTTAGTAACGCTATAAGAAAGCGTTGCTTTCATGTGCATAACATAGTAAGGTTAATATGTAAAGGGAATAAGTATAAGAAGGTGTTGAAGATGAGCGGTAACTATGGCATCAAAAAGGCGAATGGCATGGGGAGTGTCTATCGCCTGCAAGGAAACCGACGAAAACCATGGGTCGCTTGTGTAACCATTTCATTGCGTCACAGCAATGATGCTGGTTATAAACAAAAGCGCAAGATCATTGGGTATTACGAAACACAGGAGATGGCGGAATTTTCACTTTGGAACTATAACAAGAATCCGGTATTATTTGAGGAAATTCAAAAGCTTGGGACAATTACGTTTGAAACGATTTATCAGGAATGGTCAAGTATGAAGTTTCGCTGTATCTCACAAAATGCCATCAATGGCTATAAGGCAGCGTATGCCAAATGTGAACCCATCTGGCATTGCAAGTTATCAGAGTTAAAGACCATTCACTTTCAGCGAATCATGGATGAAAGTGAATTATCTGTGGCTAGTGATCTGAAATTAAAATCACTGATGGTTTTAGTATGCGAATATGCCGTACAAAACGATATCATAAACAAGAATTATGCAAAATATGTCACGATCAATAAGAAAGAACGGCCACCGGAAATTCATAAGCCGTTTAGTGAAAAAGAGATTGAGGTATTGTTTGCACATGATAATATACCGTTTGTGGATACGATTCTGATTATGATCTACACGGGATTTCGGGTCAGCGAATTGTTTCAGATCAAGACCAAAGATGTTGATTTACAGAATTTGACAATCCGCGGTGGGAATAAAACGGAAGCCGGTAAAAATCGTGTCGTACCAATTCATGAGCGGATCCAGGATTATGTATTAAACTATTACAATATGGGAAATGAATATCTAATTTGTGATTTAGAAACAGGGGCGAAGATCAATTACCATGCCTATCGTAACAATTACTTCGATAAGATCATGAATATGCTGGATATGAATCATTTGCCTCATGATTGTCGCCATACCTTTGCGACAAGGCTGTCAAACTTTGGTGCGAATGCGACAAGTATCAAGCGCTTGATTGGTCATACCTCCTATGCGACAACAGAAAAAATCTATACGCATAAGGATATTGGTCAATTGCGAAGGGCTATTTTCTCCTTAAAATAATGTTAGCTACATGTTAGCTATCCAACAAAAACGACTCTCTTTAATGAGAGCCGTTTTCTATGACGGTATCAATTAAGCCATAAGCCTTTGCGCTTATCGCATCCATATAATAATCACGGTCACAGTCTTTCTTAATGGTGGCAACAGGTTGTCCACACTGACTGCTTAAAATATGATATAAGCGTTGTTTCAATTGATTGATATGTTGCGCGGCGATTTCCATATCTTTTGCCTGCCCTTGCATACCGCCAAGCGGCTGATGAATCATAATTTCAGCATTTTGTAAGGCACTGCGTTTTCCTTTTTCCCCTGCACATAGTAAAACTGCTGCCATACTGGCACACATGCCCATGCCAATTGTGGCAATTTCACAGGAAATATACTTCATCACATCATAAATGGCTAAACCGGCACTGACACTTCCTCCGGGTGAATTGATATACATTTGAATCGGATCTTTACTGATACTTGCCAAATATAACAGCTGCGCACAAATACTGCTGCTCATGGCATCATCAATTTCCCCTGTTAATATGATAATACGCTCTTTTAATAAGCAAGAATATAAGTCATATACACGTTCACTTGCGGCATTGCGTTCAATGATGGTAGGAACGATCACCATAACATCACTCCAATCTGTCTGTATATAAGTATGCGCGAAGCAAAAGGTTTAATACTTTTTCCTTATACTTTCTTAAATCCATATGGAAATGTAAAACGTCGCAGAAGGAAATGTGCTACAATGAACAAAAGGAGAAAAGCGGGTATGAAGAAAATAGGGATGTGTTTTTTAAGTTTGTTATTGTTGTGTGGCTGTCAACAGCATAGTACAAAACAAAAGCAGGTAAAGCAAAAGGATACCATCGTTTTGGGATATGTGAACAGTGATGGATATATGAAAGTGAAGCAAAAGGGGAAATATGGCTTTATGAATAAGCAAAAACAAGTGATGATTCCTTGTGAATATGATTTGATAACACAGGAAAAAGACGTGTATATTGCGCAAAAAGATGGCAAGTATGGCGTGATTGATAAACAGAATCAAATCTTGTTGCCTGTGGAATATGAACGTATTCTCTATGCTTATGATAGTGGATATTTCTTTGCTCGGAAACAGGAAAAGACGATGGTGTTTGATAAGGATGGCCAGAAACATAAAACGATAGATGCGCGTTTGGTGAAACAATCATTCCACGATCCGATTGTATGGATGGAGCAGGGGAATAAAAGTGCCATCTTTGATACGAAGGGTAATCAGAAAACAAAGTTCCTGTATGATAAGATAAAGCGTTTTCCGGATATTCAAACCTATGCGAAACATGCGTATACGATAGGGTATAAGAATGGATTGGCCGCTATCTTGAATGAAGAAGGAAAACCATGCAGTGCATTTGTGTATGAGCAGCTGCGCCCTTTGAATTACGGTTCTTTCAATGATAAATTTAGTGGGTATTATCAGGCAGTCCGTGATGGGAAAAGTGGCATCATCAATACACGTGGAGATGTCGTTGTGCAGTTTCTATATGATGCCTGTGATAAGGATGCGGATGGAAATCTCTTTCATGCTTTCGATTATATAGAGGGTGTCGGCTTTCAAGTGGTGAAGGATGGCCATTATGGCATCCTAACATTACAAGGAAAGACCTTAATTCCTTGTGTTGCACGTGTGCAAAAGGATGCTTCTATGAAGGTTATTGGAATCGATGAAAAAGGCTTTTGGGTGGATAAAGAAGATACGACAGCGTATTTTACTAAGGAAGGCAAAGCATATTTGGAAGTGAAAGGTCATGGAGATGGTTTTCAAAATGGGTATGCCATTGTGCGTGAGGCAGGGCTTAGCCGGGTGATCAATGAAAAAGGGGAAACGCTAAAGCAGGGGAAGGCGCATGATGAAATGTCACGCGTTGGCAGGCTGTTTCAGCATTGTACACATGCGGTATGTACGCTGTACGATATGAAGGGAGAAAAGGTGCTGCAAGGAGATGTGGATGAAAGCTTTGTGTATTTGGATGGTGAACCGGAAGGGGTACTGGTGAAGGAATCGCCTTTGACGGAAGGAATTCATACAACATCAACCGTATACGATTTGCAAGGCAAGAAGCGAACACAGTTTGCGGGCATTAGCAGTGGATCTATGTATGGAGTCTTATATAAAAATCATTTTGCTTTCTTTACACGCCAGGGTTATGGCAAAACAGGAAAGATGGGATTGCTGAGCATGGATGGCAAGCATGAAATCACACCACGTTATGCTGCGATTGGAGAACAGGATGATTATTATATCGGACGTTATGCGGATGGGCGCAGTGAATTGATTGAGAAAGATACATTGACCATCATTTTGCAGATGGATAAGGATGTAGAACTTTCTTTGACGTAGACGATATATTTACGAATAGTTGTATTTAACGATGTATGGAAATGAAAAAACACAAGCTTTTATGTGCATATCCACTTGTCCATTTCCATGTTTTCAAGGTTAGCGAAGAATGTAAAGGCTTGCAGAAATGGGAATTTTGAAACAAGCAGAAAAAGCTTAGGAAGGGCTGTAAAAAAGTGTATAAGTGAAAGAATTGTCAATTGACAAGAGAAAGGATAATACGTATAATAAGGGTGTTAAAAGGAGGACTTTGAAGATGACAGTAAAAGTTGCTATTAATGGATTCGGACGTATCGGACGTCTGGCATTCAGACAAATGTTTGGAGCTGAAGGATATGAAGTAGTTGCAATCAACGACTTAACTTCTCCTGATATGCTGGCTCACTTATTAAAATACGACTCAACACAGGGACGTTATGAAAAAGCTGATACAGTAGTAGCTGGTGAAAAATCAATCACAGTTGATGGAAAAGAAATCACTATCTATGCTGAAGCTGATGCTAAAAACCTGCCTTGGGGAGAATTAGGTGTTGACGTAGTATTAGAATGTACAGGATTCTATACATCAAAAGCGAAAGCAATGGCTCACATCGAAGCTGGTGCTCGTAAAGTTGTTATCTCTGCTCCTGCAGGAAATGACTTACCTACAGTTGTTTACAACACAAACCACGATGTATTGAAACCAGAAGATACAGTTATCTCTGCTGCTTCTTGTACAACAAACTGCTTAGCTCCTATGGCAAAAGCATTAAATGACTTAGCTCCTATCCAGAGCGGTATCATGTCAACCATTCACGCTTACACTGGTGATCAGATGACATTAGACGGACCTCAGAGAAAAGGTGACAAACGTCGTTCTCGTGCAGCTGCAGTAAACATCGTACCTAACTCTACAGGTGCTGCAAAAGCTATCGGTTTGGTAATCCCTGAACTGAACGGTAAATTAATCGGTTCTGCTCAGCGTGTTCCAACTCCTACAGGATCAACTACTATCTTAGTTGCTGTTGTTAAGGGTAAAGTTACGGTTGATGAAATCAACGCTGCTATGAAAGCTGCTGCTAACGAATCTTTCGGTTACAACACTGACCCAATCGTATCTAGCGATATCATCGGTATGCGTTTTGGATCTCTGTTCGATGCTACTCAGACAATGGCTATCGAAATGGAAGATGGAAATACTCAGGTACAGGTTGTATCTTGGTATGATAACGAAAACTCTTACACTAGCCAGATGGTTAGAACAATCAAATACTTCTCTGAATTAGCTTAATTCAAGTATTGTAAGAACTTAAATAGGATTGTGGCTTAATGCTGCAGTCCTTTTTTGCTGTCTTCCTTTTTTTACACATATGAGCCTAGCTTGTCTACTGGTGATTTCGTCTTAGAACTCTATGAAAACCATGATAAATATTATAAATGTTGAGGAAAGCACTTTTTAAATATTGTGAAAAGGTGTAAACTATAAGCATTCGGAGGTGAGATGGATGGCATTACGCACGAAATTAAATACCAATGATGAAGGAGAAACAAACGAACTTGATGATTTGGATGAACTTGATGCTGTCTATGTGAATAAACTAAAAGAAAGCAGCATCCAAGAAGATCTATTGGAACAGTTCAAAGATATTACGAAGCTTTTAGATGAACAAAAAGGGAAGAGTTAGTATTGAACTCTGGCCTTAAGCTTGTTATACTATAAAAAACTGATGACAAAGGATGAGTACTTGATACCATTGTGGCATAGCGATTTCTGGATGGTGGAAGCAGAAAGCATAAGGTAACAGGGAATGCCCCTTTGAGGGATTTTTCGATAAGTAGAAAAATACGTGACACGGCGTTATACGTGAAGAGTGGAAAAGCATATTTCAAGCAAAGTGGAACCGCGTCTAAGATAGGCGTCTTTGCAGTCGAAGTGCTTTTTTTATTGCTAGGAGGTAAGTTATGAAGCTATTCAATAGTATGAATCAGACGATCGAAGAGTTTAAACCAATCCATGAACATGAGGTCAATATGTACGTATGTGGCCCTACCGTATATAATTATCCTCATATAGGAAATGCCCGCCCCATCGTTGTTTTTGACACACTGAAAAGAACGTTTCAGGCATTAGGATATAAGGTGAAAATGGTGTCAAATTATACCGACGTAGATGATAAAATCATCAAAGTCGCAAAAGAATGTGGAGTTAGTGAAAAAGAGATTACGGAAAAATTTATCAAAGCCTATAACGACGATCGTCTGGCATTGCATGCCATGATGCCAGATGCAGCGCCAAGGGTTACAGAAACGATGGATGCCATTATTGCCTTTATTGAACTGTTAGTGAAAAAAGGTCATGCCTATGAAATTGATGGAGATGTGTATTTTCGTGTCAACAGTGTGGAAACCTATGGGAAGCTGTCAAATCAACAAATCGATGATTTGATGGTGGGAGCGCGTATCGATGAAAACAGCAAGAAAGAAAATCCTTTGGATTTCACCTTGTGGAAACGTACGGATGAGGGCATACAATGGAATTCCCCATGGTCCGTTGGAAGACCTGGATGGCATACAGAGTGTGTTGTCATGATCAATAAGGAATTTCATGGAGAGCATACAATTGATATTCACGGCGGTGGTATGGATCTGAAATTCCCACATCATGAAAATGAGATTGCACAATCAAGAGCGGCTTATGAAACACCGATTGCGAACTATTGGATTCACAATGGAATGGTGAATATCGACGGTGAAAAAATGAGTAAGTCACTAGGAAATGTCATTTGGGCTAAAGACATGATTGAAAAGATTGGCGGCAATGTATTACGCTGGGTATTCTTATCGGCACACTATCGCAGCCCTCTGAATATTAACGAAGAGGCCATTGAGACAGCGAAGAAGGAATTGCAAAAGGTACAGACTTCTTTAAAACAGGCGTATGTAAAGCTAGCTCTTGCGGATGTGGAGATTACAGATGAAGCAGAAGATACTTTGCTTACCCCATTCATGGATGCAATGCAGGATGATATGAATACGCCAAATGCCTTTGCAGCTTTGTTTGAGACAGTGAAAGTCTTAAATCAGACGATTCGCCAGCGGGAAGTTGATTTGACTTTCTTGCAAAGAATTGTCAAAACAGTGGAAACGATGTTGGATGTGTTAGGAATTGAAAATAACCGCTTGATCTTATCCGATGAGGATAAAGAATTGCATCACAAGTGGAAAGCTGCAGTGAAGGAAAAAGATTTTGCTACGGCCGATGACTATCGTGCGCGCCTTATCGAAAAGGGTATTCTGTAATGGAAATACAGGAGTATAATGGCACTTCCTTGGCTTACATGGGAGATGCTGTGATGTCACTGTATGTAAGAGAGCTGCTATTATCGAAAGGTTATCAGAAATCCAAAGACTTACAAAAATTCAGTGAGGCATGGGTCAGTGCCAAAGCACAGGCAGGATTTTTGAATCAATTAGAAACCGAGGGCTTTTTTACAGAAGAAGAATGGGCTATTGTCTTACGTGGCAGAAATACCAATCCTAAAAGTAAGGCAAAAAATGCGGATGTTATCACTTATCGCAAAGCTACCGGCTTAGAAGCTGTTTTTGGCTGGCTGTATCTGATGAAAAAAGAAGAACGGCTTTTACAGCTATGGCAACGCATTGTTGCATTAGGAGATGTAAAATGACACAATATGTATATGGTAAAAATGTAGTAAAACAGTTGCTGCAGGAGGATAAAAAAATCTATGAGATCCTAATGGCAGAAGGTATGCGAGATACAGCTTTAGAAAAGCTTATCAAGGAGCATAAGATCACATGTAAGATTTTACCGCGTAAAAAAATGGATGGTATGTTACAGGGAAATCATCAGGGAATCGCTGCAAAAATTGATGACTATAAGACATATGAATTATTGGAATTGTTAGAAAGCATACCCAAAGGTAAAATGCCTTTGTTCGTGATGTTGGATGGTTTGGAAGATCCCCATAATTTGGGAGCAATCTTACGTACCTGTGATTGTGTTGGGGTGGATGGTGTCATTATTGGTAAACATCGCAATGTTGGCTTAACCCCGACGGTGGCAAAAGTCAGTACCGGAGCCATTGATACGGTAAAGGTCGCCATGGTGACAAACCTGGCACAATCCATTAAATATTTAAAGAAACAGGGGTTTTGGATTGTTGGTACTGATTTCGAAAATTCTCGCGATTATCGCGAAGGGCAATACGATGTACCACTCGTAATAGTTGTGGGTAGTGAAGGCTTTGGCATCAGTTCTTTGGTAAAGAAAAACTGTGATTATTGTGTACGACTTCCTATGGAAGGGGTTGTAACCAGTTTGAATGCCAGTGTTGCCTGCGGCATTTTGTTGTATGAAATCTACAACCAAAGACATCCTTTATAAATACTTACTTCAATAGCATGCAGGAAGAAGTATGTCCTATTGTATATCGTATATGATAAATAACGTAATCCTTTTCCATGCTCTCACGAGGAGGGTATTATGGAAAACACCAATCGTAAAAATGATTATGAGCTTCTTTATATGTATCGGCAAATGGAAGATGTCACATTGCATCTTTTCATACAGAACTATAGCGTAAAAGTTTGGCGAATGATTCATCAGCATAGCACTGGGATGAATCAGCGAAATCGTGAAGAGTTATATCAATTGTGCATGATTAAACTTGCAGAAGCAATTGACTCCTATCAGATGGATAAACAAAGCTCCTTTGCTACTTATTACATGAAAATTGTGAAGCATGTAATTCTTGATTATGTGAAAAAGCAAGCGCGCTATCAGAGTCATATAGATGAATTTACTATGTTATATGGATTTGAAGTCTGTGATGAAAGTGGTCATTATCTCAGGGAAGGAAATGAAGCATTTCCACATGCCAAAAAAGAACTGCAGAATGAACAATTGCGACAGCTGTTAAGCGAATCAAAAGTTATTCTTAAAGAGAGGGAATATCAAATCCTTGCTATGCGTATGCAGGGATATACTTATAAAGAAATTGCGGAAAAGATGCATTTATCGCGTAATACCATAGATTATATGGTGCGAAAACTGCGTAAGCAAAAAGATGGAATTGACTAAGACAAGACTTTATGATAAAGTTAATAAGCAAAGAAAGAGGTGTTTTTTTCATGAGCGATAAAGTAATTCTCACCTGCACCGAATGTCTTTCTCGAAACTATACAACTACAAAAAACAAGAAAACGCATAATGAGCGTATTGAATTGAAAAAGTTTTGTAAGAAGTGTGGCAAGCATACGATACATAAAGAAACAAAATAAGGAGGTTTCTTATGAAGTGGTTCAGTATTAATGGTATTTTAACCGAAATGAAACGAATTCGCTGGCCGAAGGGCAAAGATTTGGCAAAAGACAGTGCGACGGTCATCGCATTTACAGCTGTTTTAGGATTGTTTTTCTTCCTATGTCAGGTTGCATCATCCGGCTTTTTGAAATTAATTGGAATGTAGGAGGCAAGACATGGCAGAAGAACAGAAAAAACAATGGTATGTGGTAAATACATATGCCGGACATGAAAACCGTGTTAAGGAAAATCTGGAGCGTCGTGTTGAAACCATGGGCTTGCAGGATTTTCTGTTTCGCATCGTTGTAGCAGAGGAAAAAGAGATCGAATATAAAAATGGCAAAGAAGTTGAAAAGACCAAAAATCCTTTCAGCGGCTATTTATTCGTAGAAATGATCATGACAGATGAGGCATGGTATATTGTACGTAACACACCGGGAGTTACCGGATTTATCGGATCCAGTGGTGGTGGAGCTAAGCCTTTCCCTGTTGCCGAAGATGAAATGGAAGCAATTCTGCGACGTCTTGGCATGAGTGAGCGTAAAGTACAGATTGACTTTGCTGTAGGAGATCGTGTTCGTATCTTAAGTGGTGCTTTTGCGAATTCCGAAGGAACGGTGGAAGAGTTACACGAGGATTCCCAAACAGCTATCGTCTTATTGATTTTATTTGGACGTGAAACGCCAACTGAAATCAGTTATGGTGACTTAGAAAAAGTAGAGCTGTAAAACAGATGTAAATAGTCTTGAAACCAATCTGGTTTTGAGGCTTTTTTTATTTGGATGAAAATGGCTTTGTTGTATAACAAAGCGGATAAACATGCAAAGCAAAACATAAGATGTCAGCCGTTTATAATAAGTGAATCACAATATATGGGTAGTATATGATACGGTTTAAAGATGGTAACCTGTTGATAAATTTGATAAAAACATAAAAAAATGGTTTTCTTCCGCAATCTGACAAAATTAGCAGTAATGTCTTTCTATACTGTAAGCAGGAAGTGATAATATGAGGGAACGCATTGGAATCATTCTGGGTATCAGTGGCATCCTTCTGCTGATTGAGCCAAGCATCAATCAACAGCAATTATATGGTTACCTTTCTTACATAGCAGAACACTACTGGCCGGTAGGACTGATTCTTGCAGGTATGATTCTAATCAATCCAGGAAAACGAAAAACACGCAGCAGAAACAGATAACGCTTGCTTTCCCAGTAGGATATGCTTTACTATTATGGGTAAGAAAGCAGGGATAAGATGAAGAAAACGTATTTAATTGATCTCGATGGAACAATGTATCGGGGAACTTTATTGATCGAAGGTGCTATGCACTTCGTTCATGAATTAATCAAACGCAAGGAAGAATTTTACTTTTTAACGAATAATGCCAAACGCACAAAACGCCAAAATGTAGAACATATGGAACGCATGGGATATTGCGGTATCAAGGAAGAACATTTTTTCACTAGTGCTATGGCTGCAGCTATCTATGCCCGTAAGCATTATGAAGGCAGAAGAGCATATTATATCGGACAGGATGGTTTACGAGAAGCTCTGGAGGATGAAGGGTTTACCATTGATGATACAAACGCTGATTTTGTTTTTGTCGGCTTAGATACTTCCGGAACTTATGAAAAATATTCCAAAGCTTTAAAGCTGCTTTTAAATGGCGCCAAGCTGATTGGGACAAATGATGATCGCATACTGGCACAGCCGGATGGTTTTTCCATTGGAAATGGTTCTGTTGTGGCTATGTTTGAATATGCAACACAACAAAAAAGTCCCAAAATTGGTAAGCCTCATGATACGATTTTGGAAGAAGCTTTAGACTTTTTACATAAAAAGAAAGAGGATGTGATACTCATCGGTGATAATCTGGAAACAGATATTCTGTTAGGTGTACGCAATCAGGTTGAAACCATTTTTGTGACAACCGGCGTTCATCAAAGAGAGGATATTGATCGATTAGGTATTCATCCTACGCATATCGTAGATGATTTACAGGAATTGTTATAGAAATATGTGAAATTTAGTTAGATTGAGCAAACTTCTTTCTTTGTACAGTTCCTGGTGTTATACTGAGAATAGATAATAAAGGAGGACAAAATTATGTCTGTTATTGTTGATGTACACGCAAGAGAAGTTCTCGATTCTCGAGGAAATCCTACCATAGAAGTTGAGGTGGAAACGGTCAGTGGAGCATTTGGCCGTGCCATTGTACCAAGTGGTGCCAGCACCGGAGAGCGTGAAGCCTTAGAGTTACGCGATGGTGATAAGAATCGCTTTAATGGCAAAGGTGTCATGACTGCCGTAAACAATGTGAATGAAATCTTGGCAGATGTGGTGATTGGTTTGGATGTTACTGATCAGGCGGCAATTGATAAAGCTTTGATTGAAGCTGATGGTACAAAGGATAAGTCTAAATATGGTGCAAATGCCATCCTAGGTATTTCCTTAGCGGTTGCCCATGCTGCGGCTAACTTTTATGGATTGCCATTATATCGTTACTTAGGCGGTATTCATGCGAAAACATTGCCAGTGCCAATGATGAATGTCTTAAATGGAGGAAGTCATGCGGATTCTTCGGTAGATTTCCAGGAGTTTATGATTATGCCGGTTGGTGCTAAAAGTATGAAAGAGGCAATTCAAATGGGTGCTGAAACTTTCCATGCCTTGAAAAAAGTATTAAAGGAAAAAGGCCAAGTAACAGCTGTTGGTGATGAAGGTGGTTTCGCACCGAATCTGGAAGATAACGAAGCGCCATTGAAAGCTATTATGGAGGCAATCAAAGCTGCTGGTTATAAGGCCGGAGAAGATATTTGCATTGCTATGGATGTTGCGGCTAGTGAATTCTACAACACGGAAACGAAAATGTATGATTTGAAAAAATCAGGTCAGGGTTCTAAAACAACCGATGAGATGATTGCCTGGTATGATGAACTGGTAGAAAAATATCCGATTATTTCGATTGAAGATGGCTTAGGCGAACGTGATTGGGATGGCTGGAAGAAACTGACGGAGCATTTAGGCAAGAAAATCCAGTTGGTTGGTGATGATTTATATGTAACAAATCCGGCAATCTTACAGGAAGGTATTGATAAAGATATCGCTAATTCCATTTTGATCAAGGTAAACCAGATTGGCACATTGACGGAAACCTTTGATGCTATGGAGCTGGCTAAGAAACATGGGTATACGGCAGTTGTATCCCATCGAAGCGGTGAAACTGAAGATACGACGATTGCCGATATTGCAGTGGCATTCAATGCCGGTCAGATTAAGACTGGTTCTATGTCAAGAACTGATCGTATTGCCAAATATAATCAATTGCTTCGTATTGAAGAAGAGTTGGGTGATGTAGCAGTATTTCCTGGGAAATCTGCCTTCTATAATATTTACAAACATTAAATAAGTACTTAATGGAACACTGCGAAAGGATATCATGAATTCTTAAACAGTGTTCCTTTCCTTTAAAGCGTTCTTAGATGTTATCTTATTGTAGTATCTGGTAGTTCATTACGTTCAAACAAGAAATGTGTGATATCACGTATGTGAGCATTTCTCATGAAACAATCTGCCCTTGCTTGCATGTATCTTAAATATTTTCGAAACAATATTGTAATTATTAGCATTGTTTGCTATACTAGTAAGGTATCGAGAAATAGGAAGGAGGACTATCATGGGCATTTTAGAAATACTATTAATGATTGCATCGGTCATTTTGATAATACTCTCCTTATTACAAAGCGGAAAGTCAGATGGTCTTGGAAGTGCATTTGGTGGAAGTGATGGATTGAATCTGTTTGCCAATGTCAAAGAAAGAGGATCTGAAAAAATCATATCTAATGTTACTATGGTAACAGGAATTATCTTTTTCGCTCTTGTTATAATTATCCGTATTTTAGACTAAGACCGTGCAAGGTCTTTTTTTATGAAGTTCCGCAAATTGTTAAGATCTAGATAAAATGCGCTATCATATTTATGAAATAAGCGTGGAATGGTATACTATAACTATAAGTTCATAATGAAAAGGAGGGCAAATAATGAGCAAAAAAGAAGAACTACTCGCCCTGATCAAACAAAACGATTATCGTGGTATGGATGTGAAACAATTATCCAGGATGATCCAAATGGAAGATAGTGTTGCCTTCACAGAATTGATGAAATTATTAAACGATTTGGAAGCTGCACGTATTATTGCCAGAGATGAGCGACATCGCTATTTCCTTAGTGAAAAACTAGGGTATGTGAGTGGTACGCTGCGTATAAATCCGAAAGGCTTTGGCTTTGTGGAAACAGCGGATGACAGTTACTATATAGCCAGAGAACGATTGGGTTTCGGTATGGATCGAGATGTTGTATATGCCAGAACATGGACCAATAATGATAAAAGTGTAGAGGGTGAAGTGGTCGAAGTCATTTCACATAGCGTCACGCATATCGTGGGGGTAGTAAAAATCAAAGAAGGATCAAAGTATTTCTTACCTGATTCTTATTTAAACAATCGTAAAATCAAAATTACGAATTATGATGATTTTAAATTGGTGAATGATTCTAAAGTTCTGCTTCATATTGATAGTTATGGAACGGTTTTAAAATGTCATATTGAAAAGGAAATCGGTTATAAATATGATCCGGGGATTGATATTTTAAGTATCTTACTTGAAAAAGATATCGTTCCTGAATTCAATGAAAAAGTGAAAGCAGAAGTAGCTGGCATAAAAGAAGAAGTGGACGTAAATGAATTGAAGAATCGTGAGGATTTGCGTAAGCTGTTGACAATTACTATAGATGGGGAAGATGCCAGAGATTTAGATGATGCCATCAGTATTGAGAAGATAGAAAAAGGCTATCGTCTTTATGTGCATATTGCGGATGTTTCCTATTATGTACAAGAAAATACGGCGCTTGATAAAGAGGCTTATCATCGGGGGACTTCAGTATATGTGGTAGATCGCGTCGTACCGATGTTGCCTCACGCGTTATGCAATGGCATTTGTTCCTTAAATCCCCATGTGGATCGCTTAACCATAACTTGTATGATGGAAATAGATCGTACAGGCAATGTAATGAATTATCGTATCTTTCCTAGTGTGATCAATAGCAATGAGCGAATGACCTATACGAATGTGAATAAGATATTATCCGGTGATGCTAAAACACAAAAAGCTTATCCTCATTTGTTAAAGATGTGCTTAGATATGAAGGTTTTGGCTGGAATCATTCGCAGACGCAGAGAAGGACTTGGCGCCATTGATTTTGATAGCAGAGAGGCTAAAATTCTGGTTGATGAAAAAGGGAAACCAAAAGATATCGTCTTACGTGAGCGTGGAGAAGCAGAGCGCATCATTGAAGATTTTATGATAGCGGCAAATGAAACTGTAGCCACGCATATGAAATGGCTGGAAACGCCATCGATGTATCGTATTCACGAAGCTCCTGAACCTAAGAAAATGCGGGAGTTTGCACGTATTGCGAAAACATTGGGATATACGTTTAAGGGAGGTATCCAAGACGTACATCCAAAACAGCTACAGGCTTTATTAGATGAAGCCAGAGGACAGGATAATTATTTCGTGTTATCCAGTTTCATGTTAAGAAGCATGCAGAAAGCGCGCTATGATAATCGTTGTTTGGGACATTTCGGACTGGGCTTAAAGGAGTATTTGCATTTTACATCACCGATTCGCCGCTATCCGGATTTGATCGTACATCGCATGCTGCGAAAATATATCTTTACATCATCTGAAGATGTAGATAAAATGAAACAGGATGAACAATGGTGTGAACAGGCAGCCATTCAGGCAAGTGAGCGTGAGCGTAATGCTGTGGATGCCGAACGAACCGTAGATGATATGAAAAAGGCTGAGTATATGGAAAACTATATCGGACAGCGTTTTGCAGGAGTCATCAGTGGTATTACTAAGTTTGGAATGTTTGTTGAGCTGGATAATACGGTAGAAGGCTTGGTGCATATCTCATCCATGGAAGATGATTATTATCATTATGATGAAGTGAGTCACAGTCTAATTGGTGAGCATACGGCAAATGTGTATCGCATGGGACAAAAAGTCCAGGTTAGATGTATTGATGCAAATCGGTTTAAACGTGAAGTTGATTTTGCATTGTTAACAAAAAAGAGGGGAAAAAGGGGCCGTTAAAGGCATATCTTTTGTTCCTTGACATAAACTAAAGAGGTGAAGCTATGACAGCTGGTAGAAAAGTAATCGTATTTAATCGGAAAGCATCCCACGAATATTTTCTGGAAGATCGTTTTGAGGCCGGTTTGGTGTTACAGGGTACGGAAATTAAAGCGATTCGTAAGGGGCATGCCCAGATCAAAGATGCATATATCAGTTTTACGAACAATGAGGCTTTTATCAAAGAAATGCATATCCCGGAATATGAATTCGGCAATCGTTTTAATCACGATGAAACGCGTATCCGTAAGCTGTTGCTGCATAAGAGTGAAATTATAAAGCTGCAACAAAAGGTGAAGTTAAAGGGCTATACGGTGATTCCTATCTCATTATATTTGGAAAAGGGAAAAGCTAAAATGGAAATTGTCTTAGCAAAAGGTAAAGATTTGCATGATAAGCGAAATGTTCAGAAAGAAAAAGATGCGAAACGTGAAATTGAAAAAGCTTTAAAAAACCAATATTAGGACAGTTGTAGTTTGCGGTATTTTGTGGTAAACTACAACTACCTAAAACCGGGGGTGTACTGGTTTCGACAGGGATACGCTTGGTACAGACGGCAGTCGAGTGGTTACGTAATAACCAATTAAATTTAAACGGAAAAACTAAATTAGCTAACATCTTTGGTGCAAACCAGAGAATGGCTTTTGCTGCTTAATAACCGACATAGGTTCGCAGCTGCCGCTAGTATGTTGTCCTTTGGCATACTAGATGAGCATCTCATTCACGAAGGATAAGGTTCAATTCTAGTTCAAGGGATTGATCACGAAAATAAATTGAACACCTTCAATAGGAGCTGTCCATTGTTACCTGTTGAATATTGGTAATGGACTAAACTGTAGATGTCTGTACGTGGGGCTGTTTCTGGACGCGAGTTCAACTCTCGCCACCTCCACCATATATAAGGTTAACGATATGTTGATTCCGTAATGGATATGCAAGATATCGTTTTTTTAAATTGTAAGGGAACCGATAGCTTTGATGAAAAAGCTTAAAATAATGTGACTTATCAAGCCTTTAATGTTTGCTTATGGAAATCCAAAAGAAGAACAGCTTCCTTAATATGTTGTTTACATTATCATCCATCACCTTATAAACAGCCTATAATTTGCCATACTAGAAAAGACAATGAAAGGCGGTTATGTTATGCGTAAAACAATTCTTTTTATCGCTATGAGTTTAGATGGATTCATCGCTGATAAAAATGGCAAAGTTTTTTGGTTAGCAGGGGAGGATGCCAATCAAAATGATATGATTACATATGAAACCTTTATCCAAGGTGTAGATACTGTCATTATGGGGGCAAATACGTATCATCAGCTACGTACTGAAATATCACCAAAACAATGGATATATCCTACTCTTACCAGTTATATCATTACACATCAAACTGAAGCGTCTACTGAAAAGATAAGGTTCACTATGGAAGATCCTGTGGCATTGATAAGACATTTAAAAACACAACTGGGAAAAGATATCTGGATTTGTGGTGGTGCATCCATTGTGAATCAAATCATGCAAGCCGACAGCATTGATCGATATCATATCAATGTTATTCCTACTCTTCTAGGTACAGGCATACGATTGTTTCATAACACGGATATTGAAAGAAAATTAACTTTGTTGCATACACAAAGCTATAACGGTATCGTTGATCTGGTATATGAACGAAGAACTGCATCTTCCTCTTTTGATGTAAAATAGATTTATGCGAATCTTCCTCATGAAAGAAGATTGATTTTATGAAAAGCAATAAAACGATTGCTTAACAAATGACTTTCAGGTAAAGTGTAGATATATGAGGAGGCGTTATGTATGCGCGATAAAGTAAAAACGATCGGGAACCTAATTGATAAACAAAGTGTATCTTTCATCAGTTCAGTTGATGAGAAAGGATTTCCTAACACGAAGGCGATGTTGCCGCCACGTAAAAGAGAAGGTATCAAAGTGTTCTATTTTACAACCAATACATCTTCGATGCGTGTAGAGCAGTATCGAAAGAATGATAAAGCGTGTATTTATTTTTGTGATAAACGTTTTTTTCGCGGTGTCATGCTGATAGGAAAAATGGAAGTGTTGGAAGATGCCGTTTCGAAAGAAATGATCTGGCAAGAAAACGATACGATGTATTATCCGCAAGGTGTAAGTGATCCTGATTATTGTGTGCTTCGTTTTACGGCAGAAAGTGGTCGGTTTTATAGTAATTTTTCATCTGAAACATTTGAAATATGATTTTCTGATGCAATATCGCATGAGAAAATGTAGGATTTGTAAAAGCATTGTAAAAGAGTAGTACAGTGCTTTTCATAGCGTTATAATATAAGAGAGAGATTTGCATATTCACAACTTCATTTCGTTTTTCACATACCGTAAAGGTTGGCGCAGAAAATGATGGAAAGAAGTGTGAGTTTATGAAAAAAACAATCTTACTAACAGGAGCAAACGGACATTTGGGAAAAGCCATCCTGCAGGAACTTCATGAAACATCTTATGAAATACGTGCGCTTATCATGCCGCAGGATCATGCAACTGATGATAGTCATGTACATTATTATAAAGGAGATGTCTTAGAATCGGATAGTTTGCTTCCCTTTTTTGCGAACTTACAAGATAAAGAAGTGTATCTATTGCATGCCGCAGGGATTGTTGATATTCAAAGAAAAGTATCCACTAAACTTTATGATGTGAATGTCTTAGGCACAAAAACGATGCTGCAATTCGCAAAGCAATATCATATAAAGCGTTTCTTATACACCAGCTCTGTACATGCTATACCCGAAAAAACGGTGCGAGACGTTTCTACTTGAAAAGAGTAGACACTGCACAATCAATTAAAATTGTGTTGGAGAACTGAACACG
>NZ_CAXUBY010000042.1:0-26208 GCF_964249515.1 Eubacterium sp. 3_1_31 | reverse complement strand
CAATCCTTAATAAGAAAGAAAATTCAACCATGCCTGTACATGGTTGAATTATAGCGACTGCCTGTCGCACAAAAAGAACAGCAGATTTTCTCATGCTGTTCAATTAGCATTATTTTACAACAATCTTACAGGAAACTTTTTTGCCATTTACACTACGTGCATAAATATAGGCAGTTCCTTTTTTCTTAGCTGTAACCTTTCCTTTTGCACTGACGGTCACAACATTCTTATTAGATGTTGACCAGGTAACTGTTTGAATGGTTCCTTTCGGTGCCAGTGTCGCTTTTAAGGTGAAAGAAGATCCTTTTTTCAATGTTTTGTTCTTATAATTTAAAGTCACCTTTGAAGGAGCATTTACAACCTTTACAATACATTGTGCTTTTTTCCCATTCAATGATTTCGCTGTAATGGTTACACTTCCTGTGGCTTTTGCGCTGACTTTACCATATTTATCCACCGTTTCAATTTTTTTATTACTACTCGACCAAGTAACATTCTGAGGTGCTTTTGAAGGTAAGACGCTGGCTTTTAAGGAAGATTTCTGTCCTTTATACATCGTCTTTTTCGTTGTACTTAATTGTACCTTGGCTGCAGCAGGACGTTTTAAAATTCCGTAAATTATTTTACGAAGCAAGGTGTGTTATTGTTTATGGAAAATGGACGTGATTTTCAAATACCTTCCTTTTTATATGAACCAACCACATTAGCAGAACGCCTTTATGTCCTGCGTAAGATCTTAAAACAAAATCAAGAAGATAATAGAACTGACTTCCTATTAAAAGAAGAATACTTTTCTTTTGAAAGCATCCTTTCTATCAGCTGTTATTCTCCAACGAATATTATTTTCTATTACGGAGAAGATATGGATAAAAGTACCTTCTTCTTTAAGGAGAATAGTTTAAATCATTGTATTTATGACTTTTTAGCGAATTTATGGGACACAGAAATGGTTTATTCTGTGGAAGAAACGAATGCTTTTTATGAAGAAGTCATACAGCACTATGAAACGCTTCTTGAAAGCTCAAACACCGATCATAAAACAAGGCGATAAGAATGTATGACTTCCTACCGCCTTGTTTATTTTTTATGATGCTTGTTTTGGCAAAGGTTGCTTTGACTTTTCTCCTTCATCACTTTGTCTTTTCAAACTGCTTCGCCGATGCATTTCTTCACGCAATAAAGCATAGATGATGGAGAAAATCGGCAAGCCCAATAACATACCGGCAAAACCAAAGAAACCTCCGCCTACCGTGATTGCAAATAACACCCATAAACCAGATAAGCCTACTGTATTCCCCACAACACGTGGATAGATGAGATTAGACTCAAATTGCTGTAGACAAATACCGAACAAAATAAAGAAGATTCCTTGCAGCGGATCAACAAAAGCAACAAGCAAGGCACTTAAACCTACACCGAAGATTGCTCCAAAGATAGGGATAATATTCGTGCAGCCAATGATTACGCTAAGAATCGGCGCATATGGGAATTGTAAAATCAGACATCCGATATAACAAAGGATACCGATGATGATTGCTTCTACTAATTGCCCGGTAACAAAATTAGCAAAGGTTACATTGGTTAAATGTGCAACCTTTAGTAAATACTCGTTTACCCGCTTTGATGTAAAGGCATATAAGAATTCTTTTGCTTGGGTTATTAAGCGGTTTTTGGAAATTGTCAGATAGACCGCAATTACCAAAGCCATAAAGATATTCGCAATGCTGCTCGCAAAGCCACTTGCCATATCAATGAGATGAGGCAACCCATTCTTTACGATATTAACCGCCATTTTTTGAATATCCATCGCATAGGTTTCAATTTGTTTTAAAACTTCTTCCGGTATCTGTTTATTCTCAATCGCCGTTTGAATATTCTTTTGCACTTCTTCTAAATACCCCGGCAATGCATTTGCCAGTGTGGTAACACTGTGAATTACTTGCGGCATGACAATCCAAAAGATAAAGGTGATCACACCTATAATAATGATCAATGATAACAAGGCTGCCACTGCACGTTTACCTTTTCCCAAGGATGCAGGCAGTTTCTTCATAAAGTACTTCATTGGCAGATTAAAGACAAATGCCATCATAATACCATAAATAAATGGCTTTAATAAATTTATGATCATCTGTAAAGTACCCATGACCTGATCAATATGTAAAATGACCCAAACCAAGGCAATGGTATAGGTGATGATGAATATAATGTGTTTCATCGTCAAACGATTTAACTTCTTATCCTTATCTTTTAACATTGCCCCATCTCCTTCTTCCTTACTAGTGATTATGAATTACGTAATTCAATCAAAATATCGCGTAATTCCGCAGCTCGCTCGAAATCGAGCACTTTTGCCGCTTCTTTCATTTCCTTTTCCAAATTTACTAAGAGTTTTTCTTTATCCTTCTTTGTTACTTTGGCTTTTTTGCTCATATATTTCGCCGTCATTTCCTGTGTTTCTTTACTGCGAACAACCTCATGAATCGGCTTGATGATTGTTTTTGGTGTGATTCCATGTTCCTTATTATAAGCAATCTGGATTTCACGTCTTCTGGCTGTTTCATCCAAAGCTTTCTGCATACTGCCGGTAATCGTATCGGCATACATGATAACTTCACCATGCGCATTACGGGCAGCACGTCCAATGATCTGAATCAAAGAGCGTTCGCTACGCAAGAAGCCTTCCTTATCCGCATCTAATATCGCTATTAAGGAAACTTCCGGAATATCCAGACCTTCTCTTAGCAAGTTGATACCAATCAATACATCATATTTCCCACGACGCAAATCACGGATGATTTCCGTTCGCTCAATTGTTTTTACTTCATGATGCAGCCAGGCAACCTTAAAGTCCATCCCTTTCAAGTAGCTGGATAAATCTTCTGCCATTCGCACGGTTAATGTGGTTATCAAGGTACGCTCATTACGAGCGATCCGAGTTTTTATCTCATCCACCAGATCGTCAATTTGTCCTTGTGTTGGACGAACTTCAACCTTAGGATCTAACAATCCTGTAGGACGTATGATTTGTTCAATGACTTCACCATGCGTCTTCTCCATTTCATAATCTCCCGGTGTTGCGGAAACAAAGACTGCCTGATGGTACATTTTTTCAAATTCTTCAAAACGCAGCGGTCGATTATCCAATGCACTTGGCAAACGGAATCCATAATTCACCAAAGTTTCTTTTCTTGCACGATCGCCATTATACATCCCACGAATCTGTGGCAAAGATACATGACTTTCATCTACGACCAATAAAAAATCATCCGGGAAGTAATCAAATAAGGTATAAGGACGTTCCCCTGGTTTTCGTCCATCGATATGACGAGAATAGTTTTCTATACCGGGGCATACGCCAAATTCACGCAATGCCTCCATATCATAACGAGTACGTTGTTCCAAGCGCTGTTTCTCTAGCAGCTTTCCTTCATTATCAAGTTCTTTTAAGCGTTCTTCTAATTCCGCACCGATCGTATCTGCGGCACGATTGATAATTTCTTGCTTTGTCGCATAGCCACTTGCCGGATACACAACATATACCGTATAAGCGTTTTGTACCTTACCAGTCAAAGGATCTACTTCACAAATACGTTCAATTTCATCATCAAACATCTCAATACGCAAGATATAAGAATCGGTATGTCCAAGTGCCACCTCAATCACATCACCACGTACACGGAAGGTACCACGTATTAAATCCATATCATTGCGCTGATACTGACGTGCTACCAATTTCCCCATTAATTCCTTACGATCTATGATATCCCCTACGCGAATACTGAAAAACATATCCCGATATTGCTCTGGGTTACTGGCACCATAGATACAGGCTACAGACGCAATAATAATCGTATCTCTTCGTTCCAGTATCGAATTGACGGCTGCCATTCGAAGCATATCCAATTCCATATTGGTTGTGGCATTCTTATCAATATAGGTATCAGAACTTGGTATATAGGCTTCAGGCTGATAATAATCAAAGTTAGATACGAAATATTCCACACGATTATTAGGAAAGAATTCTTTAAATTCTGAATACAGCTGTCCAGCCAACGTCTTATTATGCGCAAACACTAGCGTAGGTTTATTGACCTGTGCAATGACATTCGATATCGTAAAGGTCTTACCCGTTCCGGTTGCCCCTAACAAAACCTGCTGTTTCTTTCCTTCCTTTATGCCTTCTACAAGCTCTTTGATTGCCTTAGGTTGATCTCCTTGAGGCTGATATTCTGATACTAAATCAAATAGCTTTTCCTCATTTTTCATTTGCTATTTCCATCGCTTTCTTTAATTGTAAATCATATTTATATGGATCGCTCCGCCATTTTCTAAGGCAGTCTGATACCAGTGATCTACAGACTTCTTCGCGAATCTTTCCATCCGCTTTCAATCCATGATCTTTTTGATACTGTGTTAATGCTTTTGCAGAGGTATAAGAGAAATAGGCATCCGTACGATCAACTGCGTATCCTAAAAACTTTAAGTAGATCTGTACGGGAGATGCCGCTTCATTTACGGTATCAAAAGCAAATTCTTCTTTATCTAATTGCGGCATGCCTGTTACATATGCCGCTTCCTGTGCTACTTTGATATCCGGAGTAATTCCAACTTTATTAAGCTTATTACCTTTTGGTGTTATCCATTCACCGGTTGTGTATTTTAGCATACTGCCATCCTTAAATGGTAATGGAATCTGTACCGTACCCTTACCATATGTTTTTTCACCGATAACGATTGCTTGCGTCTGTTCTTTTAAAGCCGCTGTTAAAGCCTCTGATGCACTTGCCGTTCCACCATTGACTAGTATCAATAATTTATCAAAGGTATAATGCTCATAACCATTCAATGTCTTATATTCCGTGATATTGCCATCATGATCATCTTCCTTAAAAATAACCTGATCATCCTGCATTAAATAGCTGGCAATCTGTAGTGCCGCTTTTAAATAGCCTCCACTGTTATCACGTAAATCAATAATCAAATGTTTAACTTTTGCTTTCTTGATATCCTCTAAATGGCGACCAAATTCATCACCACTTGTTTCCGCAAAAGTCGTTAGTTCAATTTTTGCTGTATCTCCCTTGATTTCACTGAACACAGTTCCATTTACTTTTTTACGGGTAATCGTTTTTTCTATATGTTTTCCACTGCGAATGATTTCCAGCTTCACTTTTGTGCCACTTTCCCCTTTAACTTTTTTAGCCACTTCTTCTGTTGAAGTGTTTTTTAATACTTTGCCATCTACTGCATAAATCTGGTCACCTGCATGAAGTCCTGCTTTTTCTGCCGGTGAATCCTTAATAATATCAGAGATGATAAACGTATTATCATCTAAGGCATACATTGTAACACCAATGCCGACAACACTGCCTTCCATAGAGCTTGTAAAGCTTTCACTTTGCTCATTATTCAGATACATCGTATGCTGATCACCGCCGGCATCGACCATACCCTTGATAGCTCCATTGATCAGTTGCTCATTGAAGTCTTCTTTATCTTTCCCAAAATAAAATTTATTTTTCATGATGGTATATACTTCACTCAATTTAGCAAAAGTTTTATCATTGGTGACATCTGAACGGCTTAAAAATCGGTTAAGACCATATCCAGAAAAGAAGAAAATAACACATAGAGCAATTATGCCAATGCGTCTTTTCCTTTGTTTCTTCTCTGCTTCTATCTCATCCGGCCATTTATGACGCACTAATTTATAACGAACTACTTTTTTTTCAGACATCATCATCACCTCATCAGCATAACTGAAAATTATTACGTGTATTATCATACCATATTTCAGCGTTCATGATAAGTCATTCCCTTCGTAATCATCTGAATGATCAAAAAGGTAATGACAAACGTAGTAAATATGAATAAATATCCACCGATTTATGATATATACCCAGAATTCTTATCACTATTTGAAGGATTTTTTTCATACAAAAAGAGCCCTCTGTTTTAGAAGGCTCTACATATGCACATCCTTTTTATAAACTCTTATTGACCGCAACTTCTTTAATGATTTCCACACAACCATCAATACCAAAGGTACTGGAGTTTAATGAAATATCATAATTTTCTGCACGACCCCATTTACGATCGGTATAATACTCATAATAATTCGCACGACGCTTATCAATTTTATGAATAGAATTTTCAATATCGCGTTCATCTACTTCATAAGAATGAATAGCGCGTTCTTTTTTCTCTTTCATATTACCATGAATAAATACATTTAATACCGTATCATAATCTTTTAAAACATAATCTGCACAGCGTCCGACAATAACACATGCGCCTTCCTTTGCCACCTGCTCAATAACCTGTGATTGTACCAGAAACAGACGATCATTCAAGGAAAGTTCAGTAATTGTTGATAACGGTCCTCCTAAGGAATAACCAAGAGCACCTAATAAACGGAAACCTTTGCTTGTACGAGAATCTTCTTCCTCAAACAATTCCTTATCTAATCCGCTTTCCTTTGCAGCAATTTCGATAAGTTCTTTGTCATAGAAAGGTACATTCAGCTGTTCAGCCAGCTTTTTGCCGATTTCTCTACCGCCGCTTCCAAATTCTCTACTGATTGTAATAATGGTCTTTTTCATAAAATCGACCTCCTCACCTTGTAATTTCATTATACTATCATCTGCTTACAACATCAATGTTTCCGTTTTCATTTTTGTAAATAGCATTGCATCAAGTTTTTTATCACTGCCTTTCTTAAGGTATTCCCGGATAGTATCTATCCTATACAGAAAGAAGCAAACGGCTAGTTACAAAGGCTATTATTTGTTCATATTATAGCGATTAATTCAGATAGAAAAAACATTTATATTGATATTTTCCTTGTATTTGTTCAATTTATGTATTATCATAACGATATTGAACATATAATTATCTTATATGATTCATCAAAAGGAGATGCTAAAAATGAAGCCTACTGTCTTATTAACACCGGGTCCTTTAACAACCAGCGCTGCTGTAAAGCAAGCAATGTTACAAGATCTTGGCACTAGAGATGATGAATATCGTATGATAATCCAATCTTTGCGTGAACAACTATGCGAATTGGGACAAGTGCATCCATCGCAATACGCTTTGATTTTCATGCAAGGTTCTGGAACCTTTGGAGTAGAAAGTGTCTTAACAAGCACGATTCGTCAAGATGAGCATGTTCTGATTTTAGCAAATGGAGCTTATGGAAACCGCATGGCACAAATATGTGAAACTGCTCATATCCCATTTACATTAAAAAATTATCCTATGGATAAAGCTTTACCACTCGATGAAGTAAAAGAGCAGATAGCCGATCCTCGCTATACCCATGTTGCCTATGTGCATTGTGAAACAACGGCAGGTGTGATGAATGATCTTTACCGTATACAAGAATGTATCCGCAGCTATCACAAAATCAGCATTGTCGATGCCATGAGCAGTTTTGGCTCTGTACCGATTGCTATTGCAGATGCAGGGATTGATTATCTGATAACCAGTGCGAATAAATGTCTGCATGGTGTACCGGGAGTAGCTATCATCTTTGCCAGAAAAGCACATTTGGATACATGTCAGCATTGTGCTGTTAGCCTGTCCTTGGATTTGTACGAACAATATCGCTCTATGGAAGAAACCCAAGGCGCATTTCGCTTTACCTCACCAACGCATGTCATGTTAGCTTTGCAAGAAGCCTTAACAACACTGATAACAAACGGAGGCATTCCAGCACGTCGTAAACGCTATATGCATATCCAAAAAGAATTGCATGACAGTATGACGAAGTATGGTTTCCATACCTTAGTAGAGCCTGACGTGCAATCTTGTGTCATAACGACATATTTGTGTCCGAAAGGTTTTGATTTTACGCATTTCTACAACTTTTTTAAAGCCCATGGTTTCTTGTTATATGCTGGGAAATTACCTGGTATAGATGCATTTAGGATTGGTAATATAGGGGAAATCAGCGATGCAGATATTCTTCACTTTAAAAAAGTCTTACGCATGTATATGGAGGAAAACAGATGAAAGCAGAAACTTTGATAAATGCTTTAGAAGCAATTGCTATCCACGATTATATTGGTGTTCCGGATTCCACATTAAAAAGCTTTTGTGATTATTTATACTTGCACAAGAGCCCTGCACAGCATCATGTGCCTGTAAATGAAGGTGCAGCACTGGCTATGGCAGCCGGAATCTATTTGGCAAGCGGTCAGATATCTTGTGTTTATATGCAAAACAGTGGCTTAGGTAATGCTGTAAATCCTATCACCAGTCTGCTGCATGAAAAGGTATATGCGATTCCAATGTTATTCATCATCGGCTATCGCGGTCAGCCCGGATATGCAGATGAACCACAGCATAAGTTTCAGGGGGCGATCACCTTACCTATGCTAGAGCTGTTAGAAATTCCCTATGCCGTGTTGAAAAAAGACGATGATGCCTTCTCCCTTTCACAGATACTAAAAAAAGCACAGGAATGTTTTCAAGCAAAGAAGCAATTTGCCATCGTTGTGGAAAAAGGTGCTCTTGAAAGCGAAGAAACCTTACACTTTCAAAATGGCTTCCATATACGAAGAGAAGAAGCCATTCAACACGTTATTTCTTCACTGCAATCAGAAGATGTCATCATCAGTACGACCGGCAAGATTTCCCGAGAGGTTTATGAACAGAGCAATGCTATATTAGGTCATCATAAACAAGCGTTCTTAACCGTAGGCTCTATGGGACATGCCTCTATGATTGCACGAGGTATAGCCTTAAAATGTCCGCATAAGCGTGTCTTTTGTTTTGATGGCGATGGAGCTGCGCTGATGCACATGGGTTCTATGAACTATATTGCCCAACAGCCTTGTGAGAACCTTATCCATATCGTTTTTAATAATCTTGCTCATGAATCCGTTGGTGGCATGCCGACACAATGTGCTAAGACGCCCCTTCATGAAATCGCAAAGGCCATGGGCTATAAACATGTTCTCTATATTACTGATTTACAAGAATTGGATAGCACTTTACAAAGAAACTATCAAGGACCGGTATTTATCGAAATCGGTGTTGCAGTAGGTTCTCGTGCTGACTTAGGAAGACCGAAAGAAACTGCTGTAGAAAATAAAGAACAATTTATGAGCGTTTTGAAAGGAGAATACTAACATGAAAAGTGTTTATGCATGTTTTAGTACCGATGTCATTCACGAAGGACATCTTCATATTATTCAAGAAGCACAGGCCTATGGAGAGCTCACGATAGGGGTATTAACAGATGAGGCATTGATAAAGTTTGATCGTTTTCCGACAATTACCTTTGATGAACGTTTTCAAATGATGCAAAAGTTGGATGGCGTTGCACATGTTGTTGCGCAATCCACGGTTTCATATACCGAAAACTTACAAAAGTTAAAACCGGATTATGTCATTCATGGTGATAATTGGAAGACGAACGAACAAAAAATCATACGTGATAACGTGCTTAAGGTTCTATCAACATGGGGAGGACAACTCATTGAGGTTCCTTATACACGCACGGAAAAGGTACAGCATATCGATAAAGTGATGCATGATAAGTTAGCTATGCCTGAATTTCGAAGGAAACGATTGCGTCAGCTTTTACAGTTGCGTCCAATCGTGAAAGCACTGGAAGTCCACAGTGGCATTACGGCTTTAATTGCCGAAAAAACAATTGTGCAAAACAAAGAAGAACTTGATCAGTTTGATGCCATGTGGATCAGCAGTCTGTGTGATTCTACCGCAAAAGGAAAACCTGATATCGAACTGGTGGATATGTCCAGCCGCATACGTACCATTGATGATGTGATGGATGTATCTACCAAACCCATCATATTAGATGGCGATACTGGTGGTTTGATTGAACATTTTGTATACAACGTACGCACCTTGGAACGTCTTGGCGTTTCGGCAATTATTATTGAAGATAAAACAGGATTAAAGAAAAACTCTTTATTTGGTAATGATGTAGAACAGACACAGGACAGCATTGCCCATTTTTGTGAAAAAATCCAAGCCGGGAAACAGGCACAGCTAAGCGAGGACTTTATGATCATCGCTCGTATCGAAAGTCTGATTCTTGAAAAAGGCATAGCGGATGCATTACAACGTGCTTATGCGTATGTCGCGGCTGGGGCAGATGGCATTATGATTCATTCAAGACAAAAAACACCGGATGAAATTTTTGCCTTTTGTGATGCCTTTCGCCAAAAAGATAAGAACACCCCGATTGTGGTAGTGCCTACTTCCTATCATAGTGTCTTGGAAGAACAGCTGGCAGCGCATGGTATCAACATCGTTATCTATGCCAATCAGTTAACGCGCAGTGCGTTCCCAGCCATGCAAGAAACAGCAGCCAGCATCTTAAAACATCATCGTGCGAAGGAAGCAGATGCACAACTCATGTCGATTAAAGATATCATCACGCTAATTGATGAAATGTAGCCTCTCTGATTCATATATGAATTACCGGTAGTTGACAATGGTCTGAATCCCTGTCTCGCTGCTGGTTTTTCTTTTCCTATTGGCATTTCCTATACCCCATTACAAGGAATATGCTAAAATGAACATAGAAGATGAGGTGATTTTATGCGTATTCTTTTAGCCGAAGATGAAAAAGAACTAAATCGTATCGTATGTGAACGATTACGGGAAGAACAATACAGTGTTGATGCTTGCCTAAATGGTGAAGAAGCCTTAGCATTTTTACAAGTCATGGAATATGATGTTGTCATACTGGATATTATGATGCCTATCGTAGATGGTTTAGAGGTTTTACAAACCTTGCGAGCTAATGGCAAGCAAGTGCCGGTTTTGATGTTGACAGCAAAAGACAGCATTCAGGATAGAGTTAAAGGATTGGATGCCGGAGCAGATGATTACCTTGTAAAGCCATTTGCCTTTGATGAACTTTTGGCACGAATCCGTGTTTTATTACGCAAACCATCCAATCAGCACACCGGTTTTTATCAGGTAGATGATTTAGTCTTATATCCAAATACCCATAAAGTGTTACGTGCTGATAAGGAAATTCATCTCTCCGCAAAGGAATTCTCATTATTACGTTATATGATGCAAAATACCGGTATTGTCTTAAGCCGAGAAAAACTGGAACAGCATATCTGGAATTATGATTACAGCGGAGAATCGAATGTCATTGATGTTTATATCCGTTATCTGCGTAAGAAAATCGATGAAGGGCATACGCATAAGCTGCTGCATACGATTCGCGGTGTTGGCTATGTTTTGAAGGTGGATGTATGAAACGATTGTCTATTAAAGCCAAACTGACAGTATTGTACAGCTCCCTAATGATGCTTTTGATCATCTTTATCATAGGGCTATTCTTCGCATACAGCTCCCAAGAGATTCTTTCCCATACCAAAGCAATATTAGAAGAACACGTATCATCCAGTTTTGATAACATCGACTATAAGCATGACAGTTATCATTTTGATAATGATATATTAGAATTAGAGGATGGTGTCTATCTTTCTGTATATGATGCAAAAACGCAGGAATTGGTGTATGGGCGAGTCCCTTATGGCTTTGCGTATGATCTTCCTTTTGCGGATGGACAGGTGCGCAAGATTAAAAGCAATCAGACTAAGTTTTATGTGTTAGATATGCAGTATCAGGTAAAAAAGAGTGCCCCTTCTTTGATGGTGCGCGGTATCATATCCATCAGTGATGCACAGGAAAACGTTTATGCTACCCTGCGTTTGAGCTTACTGTTACTGCCATTGTTTGTACTCGTCAGCTCAATTGCCGGTTATTTTCTTGCGAAAAAAGCATTGTCACCGGTTGCGACCATTACCCAAAGAGTCCAGACCATTTTAAAAGGACAAAATCTGACGAAACGCGTGGCTTTAGGAAAAGGGAAAGATGAAATTTATGAGATGGCCGAAACCTTTGATAAACTGTTAGCGCAGATGGAAGACAGTTTACAACGAGAACAGCAATTTACCAGTGATGTTTCACATGAATTAAGAACACCATTAACAACTATCCTAATGCAATGTGAACAGCTGTTACATGAGAAACAGAAGGATGAAGCATCCGCCAAAGAGTTAAAAGTCATCCAACAAAAAGCCATTGCCATGCGTAATATCATCTCCCAGTTGTTATTGTTGTCGAGAGCCGATATGGGTAATGCCCAGCTGACGATGGAACCACTGAACTTTAGTGAATTAAGTGCTTATGCCATTGAAGAAATACAGCTACAGGCAGAAAAGAAACAGATACAGGTAACAAGTGACATACAGAACAACATCATGGTCTATGGTGATCAGACATTGTTAATTCGTTTCTGGATGAACGTGTTACATAATGCAATTCAATATGGTAAGGAGCAAGGACATCTTTTCCTACAGGTAAAACTTATGGAAGATCATGTGCAGATTGTTGTGGATGATGATGGAATCGGCATAACAGAAGAACAGCTACCTTATATATGGAATCGGTTCTATCGCTGTGACAGTGCCAGAAACAACAGCACTAGCAGTGGTTTAGGATTATCTATGGTAAAATGGATTATTGAAGCGCATGGTGGTTTATGTGATGTGAAGAGCTGCTATGGAAAAGGTACAACCTTCACTTTCACTTTACCCGTTTTAAAAAAAGATGAAAAGCTTTAATCTTCCTTTAATCTTTCCATGGTACTGTGTATGTGTAAAGAAGGAGTCGCATAGGAGGAAACGATTATGAAAAAACAATTATATCTGACAACTCTTCTCAGTGCCGTTATCTTAGCTGGCTGTGGCAGTTCCGTAACTCCATCCTCAGCCGCAAGTGACATTGGGGAAGCAAAGGCAAAAGCGATTGCGCTGGAACATGCAAAGGTAAAAGAGGCAGAGCTTACCAAAATTCATGTGGAAAAAGAAACAAAGAAGGGCAAAGCGGTATATGATATTGAATTTGAAACAAAAACAAAGGAATATGATTATACGGTAACGCAAGAAAAAGGAGAAATCCTATCTTCATCCATTTCCAACAACATGAAAGATGACGATAAGAAAAAGACGACGGAAGATGATAAAACAGCAGACAAGAATACACAAAACAATGTTCAAACAAAGGCAACCGAGTCTACTGATAACCATGCATCCTCACAGCCAAATACATCGGATTCCACAAAAGAAATCAGTGCGGAAAAAGCGAAAGCGATTGCTTTAGCGCATGCCAAGGTCACTGAAAACAACACGCAATTGTTGAAAGTAAAAAAAGAACGTGAAGATGGCATTAAGGTGTATTCCGTTGAATTCTACGTTGGTAATACCGAATATGACTATGACATTGCCCGCAGTAACGGAAAGATTATCCAGTATGATATTGATGTGGAAGAACAGAAACACCACACACCATCTACTTCTATTATCTCATTAGCAAAAGCTCGCTCTATCGCATTGCAGAAAGTGCCTGGCGCAACCAGTAAAAACATTCACTTATCCTTAGATGATGAAGATGACAAACAGGTATATGAAGGAGAAATAAAGTATAAACAAATGGAATATGATTTTGAAATTGATGCGAAAACCGGAACTTTCTTAAAATGGACCAGTGAAAGAGATGATGATTAAACTCATATAACATAAAAAAGCTGCCTAAGACGGTTCAATAAAACAGTATGATTAAAATTATTTTCAGGAAACGGCGTAACTTACAGGTTATGCCGTTTTTTCGTTTTGCACTCGTTAGTAAAGAGGTGGGAAGTCTTCCCACAGTTATTCCTGCTTATGCTCATCATTATCAAAAAGCATTTAGAATCTGTTGTCAGATAGTTCTCAATTTTAAATACGGTGGTAATTGTAAAATGCCAAAATAGATAAAGAAAATTTGCACCAAAATTTTTATTCATCTACACTATATATAAGTTTACAAAAGAGCGCATCAAAAGCGAGGAATAATAAGTAATGAGAAGCTATGATTATATAGAAGGAGGCACACAAAATGGAATGGTTGAGAAAGCTAAGCGCAGCCATAGATTATATAGAAAACCATTTAGACGGTGATATATCCTATGACGAAGCTGCAAAAATCGCCTGTTGTTCAACCTTTTACTTTCAACGGGTTTTCTCTTATGTGGCAGGTGTTTCACTGTCTGAATATATCCGGCGCAGAAAAATGACACAGGCAGCGTTTGATTTACAACGGACAGGTGCGAAAGTAATTGATATTGCCTTAAAATATGGATATGCTTCTCCGACTTCATTTAACAGGGCATTTCAGAGCGTCCATAATATCACACCCGCAGCTGCGCGCAGCATAGGAAATACATTCAATGCTTATCCAGCAATTCGCTTTTCCGTTCAAGTTTCAGGAGAAACCGCTATGTCCTATCATATTACACAAAAACAAGCCATGCGTATGGTAGGTGTTCGTATTGCGTTAAGTGAGGACATGGAGGAAAATCAAAGAATAATTCCAAAATTTTGGAAGTCTGTTTTAAAGAGCAGTTTATTTTCCGAAATATGTGATTTATCACATCAATCTCCCGAAGGAATATTAGGCGTTAGTGTTTATGAAAATCCCAAAAAGATATTTTATTATATTGCAGCAGCCACGAAAGAACCTGTCCCATCCGGTATGTTTGCATTTGAAATTCCGGCTGCTGTATGGGCTGTCTTTGAGAACAAAGGAGATTTTAAAGAAAATGTGCAGGACATTTTTCGAAGATTTTATACAGAATGGCTACCGTTTTCAGGATATGCATATGCTGGACTTCCAGACATAGAAGTATATCCTATCACCAAAGAAACACCGCTAAGAGGTCATTCTGAAGTATGGATTGCTATAAAGAAAGATTAGGAGGATAAAATATGTATCATTTACGATTGAAAGGCGACCATTATCAAATGGGCGTTAAGAGAGGAAAAATTTTTCAAAAAAGCAATATCACATTTCCTCTGCATCTTGATGATTTTCAACTTGAGCATGGAAGAAAAAGCGAACAGATATTGAAAGAGTATTTTCCCGAAGTATGTGAAGAAATAAAGGGCGTCAGTGATACCATCGGGGTAAGTTATCTACCCTTTGTATCATGGATGTTATGCATGGGCTGCTGTATGTATAATCTGGAAGATAATATCCCCGTAGAAATCAGGGGGTGTACAGCCTTTGCCTATTCCAAAAACAACAACATAATCTATGGAAGAAATAATGATTTACCGCCATATTTGAAAAAAGGGAGTAAAAGTGAAATCTATTCCCCGTTAAATGGGAATAGATTTAATATAACAACTTCTTCTTTCATTAACGGAGAAGAAGGGGTGAATGAACATGGATTGGCCGTAGCAATGACTTTTGTAATGACTAGTCTGGAAAACATACAAGCGGGTTTTAATTCCTGTTTTGTCGTAAGGTACTTGCTTGAAAAAGCGAATAGCACAGAAAGTGCACTGTTTCTGCTGATGAAACTGCCAATAGCATCTAACTGTAATATTCTTATCGCAGACAAGAGTGGAGAAATGCTTGTTGTCGAATGTACACCATATGAAAAAAGAATCCGTGAAGCGGTAAGCATCGATGATGCTAAAATTGTGTGTACTGTTAATAGCTTTACATCTGATGAAATGAAGCAACACGACGCAGCTAAGGGAAACGATTATCAATCTGCAAAACGCTATCGTACGGTTATGGAAAATTTCAGCACCCACATAAAAGGAAATCTGATAGAAGCGACTCAACAGCTTTTAAGAGGCAATTTCGGGTTCATGTGTCAATATGATGAACCAGATTTTGAAACCGTCTGGAGTTCCATCTTTGATTTGAAAAAGCTGATGATATATCGGGCAGAGGGTGACCCACGAAAAAAGAAATTTATCGTAGACAGCAGATTGCATAACATTGTGCAAAAAAAATAGGGATTTAGATATGTATCATTGGATCCTGTGTCCTATCTGTAATCACGCAATAAGGCCAGAAAGGACAAAATTCGGTTTTTCTCTTTTGGAAGAGGTTTTATTATGTTAATTACCATCATGCAAACGTTATGGAATTCATAAAAAAGGCTGAATCCATATAACGAGAATTTTATCCATGCTTATAAACTGTCCATATATTATACATACTTATATAAATCACATTATTCAAACGCCTATGTAGTTTTATGCCGCATGGGCGTTTGTTGTAATCGTTTTTATTGGAAACAGACAAAAAAAGACGGGCAAAAAGCAATCGCTTCTTCCTCGTCTTTCTTGCCACCCTGTACAACAGCTACTCGCTTTCTGTTTGTTGGTTGATATTGTTTTACGAGTAGCTACCTATTAAAACAATATCTTTTATGTTAGAGCTTTGACGTATCTGTAAAGCCCTTTATTTGGATGCTATTCACCTTGTGAACATTTCGCCGCATCAATTGCCAATACAATCATCAGGCAGAGTAATGCATCCTTTTCATGTACGATATCCATTGTATATGTATCGGAAAGTTGAAACAGCTCTTTATGAACATCCATAATATGTCCACTCTGGCTGACAACAGCATAATCCCATTCCATGACGTTTCCATCTACTTCCCAATCATTACAGGTTAAATGAAATTTAGGCCGTAAAAAGGTTAATTCTTTTTGGATAGTACCAACTTCTTCGCCGTCGATATACATAGTAAATTTAGGCAGAAAGCTAAATGCTTTTTCTTTGATTTCGCCTAGCATATTACCATCTCTATCATAAATTTGTAGGCGATGTCCAAGTGACATAACCCCCTTCACATGATAGCGTGGCTGTTGTTCTTCATCATAAATATCATAGCTATCGAACCAGCTGAAGATCCGTTGTTTAAATAATAGTTTCATTTTTTACCTCTTTATACATTATCTTTTTTTATGCTAAGCACCTTTTATCTTGTAGATAAATAAACATATCATGATTCATTTTTATGATCTTCACGCTTTAATTGTTCAAGATAAACAGCTAAAACGGCAATATCTGCCGGATTGACACCGGAGATACGAGAAGCCTGCCCCATTGTCATTGGCTGCACTTCATTTAATTTTTGTCGCGCTTCTAATGATAAATGCTGAATCCGCTGATAATCTATATGTTCCGGCAAACGGACGGCATCCATTTGTCGCAAATGAGCTGCGTCACGTTTCGCTTTTTGAATATAACCTTCATATTTTATTTCTATTTCTACTTGCTGCGCAATGGCTGGCGCAAAGGTTTTTTCTAAATAAGGTGCTAAACCTTCCATTGTCACTTTCGGACGTTTTAATAAGGTTTTTGCGCTAATGCCTTCCTTTAAAGGCTCATAGTCCAATTCCTGCATATACGTATTTACAGTAGATTTCGGTGTAAAGCGAACGGTATCTAAATATTCCAGACAGTCAATGATCTGTTGTTCTTTTCCTTTAAAGTTTTCATAACGTGCATCTGAAATCAAGCCTATTGTATGACCATAAGGTGTTAAACGTAAATCTGCATTATCATGACGCAGCAACAAACGATATTCTGCTCTCGATGTTAATAGACGATAAGGTTCTTTTGTCCCTTTGGTAACCAAATCATCAATCATTACCCCAATATATGCCTCATCACGACGCAAGATAAAAGGTTCTTTGCCATCCAGTTTTAAGACTGCATTTATGCCTGCTAGTAACCCTTGGGCAGCTGCTTCTTCATAGCCGCTGGTTCCATTGATTTGTCCTGCGGTATACAAATTAGCAATCCGCTTGTTTTCTAAGGTTGGTTTACACTGTAAAGGATCGATTGCATCATATTCAATCGCATACGCATATTTTTTAATGACACAATTTTCCAATCCTGGTAAGCTATGCAGCATAGCTTCCTGTACATCATGTGGCATAGAGGTTGAAAAACCTTGTACATAGGTAGTATCCAAAGATTCACTTTCTGGCTCAAGGAATATCTGATGTCGTTGTTTATCCGCAAAGCGCACCAATTTATCTTCAATGCTTGGACAATAACGAGGCCCTACTCCCTTTACCAAACCGGAATACATGGCAGAACGTTCTAGATTTTCATTAATGATACGATGGGTTTCAGGGGAGGTATAGGTTAAATAACATAATGCCTGTTCTTTAAAAGGTCTGATGTTTGTTGTTTCATGAGAGAAACAAAGAAAGGCATCTGTACCGGGCTGTACTTCTGTTTTGGAAAAATCAATAGAGCTTGTTAAAACACGCGCCGGTGTACCTGTCTTTAAACGGAAAGTACGAATACCTAAATCACGCAGGCTTTGAGATAAGTAATTCGTTGTTGGTTCTCCATCCGGTCCACTTGGTGTAGAGGTATGACCAACCAGTATATTGCTTGACATGAATGTACCGGTTGTCATGATCAATGCCTTACATTCTTCCATATGTCCATCAGCCTGCAAAACGCCTTTTACGACACCATCTTCTGCAATGACTTTTTCAACGCACATTTCTCTTACTTCCAGATGTTCCTGCGCTAACAGTACTTTCTGCATATAAGCTTTATAAGCCAATTTATCCGATTGTACACGTAAGCACTGCACGCCTGGGCCTTTTGTGGTATTTAGCATCTTAAACTGCAACGCTGTTGCATCTGCCGCTTTGCCCATTTCACCGCCAAGCGCATCAATTTCTCTTACAACAATTCCTTTTGCAGGTCCTCCAACACTTGGATTGCATGGCATAGATGCAATCATATCTATGTGCATGGAGTATAAGATTGTTTCTTTCTGTAAACGAGCACAAGCTAATGCGGCCTCAACACCCGCATGACCTCCGCCGATAACGATAACATCTGCCATCCTGTTTCCTCCTAATTCTTTCGACAATATCCGCATTTAGGGCAAATGCCACTTGCCCCGATCTTAGCCCCACATGAAGGACATAATACCTCTTTACTACGAATATCTTTATCTAGTTCATATATAAATTCTTTCTGAATACGTTTCCTACGCAAATTCATTTTTAATACCATACCTGCTAATAAAAGATTCAATAAGGACATCACCAGCAAGATACTTCTTGACACGATTTGATTTGTCAGAAAAGCTGCCAGCAAAATAATCAAGGTACTTATACATAAGAATCCAAAACTTATCCAGCGCTCTTTTCCATACAAATATGTTTTCTGATGGTACATAAACATTCCTTCCTTCATATATAAAGCAAATACATATTTACGTGGTATATTATAAAATATTTTCTATCCATTGAACAGCAATATTTCATGTTATTTCATATAATCTGTAAGTAACCCCTTACCCCTTTTCCTATTTGATACAAAGGAAAAGGTTGCGTGTTTTTCTTTTTCTAAATGCTCAAATAAAATACATACACCTGTTTTACCCGCTTTTTCTTTCGGTTGGAAATCATAGCACATTAATTATAAACCCTTCTTTTATCAAGGACAATTCGTAAGATATTTTAAGCTGTCTTCATCTAGAAAAGGAAAACGGATACGCTTAAGACGCATCCGTATGCAGATAAATAAATAACATGCGATTTTTTCCACTCATATCCTGTAAGACTTCAATCTTAGCTTCCGGAAAATATTCTTTTGCCAATGCTGTCAGTCTTTCTTTTTGATCATAGCCCATTTCAAAAGCCATAAAAGCTTTTTCATTTAATACCTTACGCGCATTTTCAAAGATGATGCGATAGAATTTTAAACCGTCTTCACCACCAAACAATGCGACATGTGGCTCATAATCAACAACACTCTCCTCCATCACTTCCTCATTGGGAATATATGGCGGATTGGAAATTAAGATATCCAGCTTAATATTGCGTTCGATCAAAGGCTGCAGCATATCCCCTACCATGAAGCACACGGTTGCCTCATTGGCAGCGGCATTTTCTTTGGCAACCATAACGGCTTTTTCACTGATATCCGTTGCCAACATGTGCAATCTATCCTCTTCCTTTTTCAAGGAAATCGCGATTGCTCCACTACCGGTACCGATATCTGCGACCGTTACCTGTTTACCATCAAATACTTCATCATAAGCAGCTAATACATTTGCCACCAATTCTTCGGTTTCCGGTCTGGGAATCAATACGTCTTCATTGACTTTGAAACGATAGCCATAAAACCATTCAAAACCTAAAACATGCCCTAAAGGTTCTCCTTTAATCAGACGACATAAGCCCTGTTCAAATTGTTCGGCTATATCGGCAGGTACTTCCTGCTCATATTCCATATAAAGGTTATGGGCCTCCATATTGGTAAGTTCCAACAAATACAACAAGGCTGCCTGCTCCCCACGATCGGCCTCTTCCATGCGTTTGTTGGCATCTTTTAACAGCTCACGATATGTACTCATTCGTTATTACCTGCCAGTTTTGCTTGTTGATCAGCACTTGTTAAGGCATCTAATAAATCCTGCATCTTGCCTTCCATAATGCGATCCAACTGATTCACGGTATAACCAATACGATGATCGGTCACACGGTTTTGCGGATAGTTATACGTACGAATCTTCTCTGCACGATCTCCGGTACCAATCTTGCTTCTACGCTCCATGCCCTGCTCTTCTTCCAGCTTGCGCTGATGTTCCTCATACACACGAGAACGAATCGTCATTAAGGCAGTTGCGCGGTTTTCATGCTGTGAACGTCCATCCTGACATTTTACTGTAATACCGGTAGGTTTATGCACGATACGAACAGCGGAATCTGTCTTATTGATATGCTGTCCACCGGCACCACTGGAACGCATCGTTTCAATTTCCAAATCATTCATATCAATATCAAAATCTTCAGCCTCAATCTCTGGTGTAACTAAAACCGTTGCTGTAGAAGTATGGATACGTCCCTGGCTTTCTGTCTTTGGCACACGTTGTACGCGATGACTGCCAGATTCAAATTTCAGCTTGCCATACACACCATCACCCTTCACCATGAAGGATACCAAAGAGAAACCGCCGGCCTCACTGTCATCCATTTCAACAATTTCAATCTTCCAGCCCTGACTTTCCGCATACTTGCTATACATACGATACAAATCACCCGCAAAGATATTGCCCTCATCGCCACCGGCAGCTCCACGGATTTCCACAATGGCATTGTGCGAATCATTTGGATCTTTAGGAATCAAAAGAATCTCCAGTTTTCCTAAATATTCTTCAATCTTCGGCTCTAATTCCTCAATTTCCATCTTCGCCATTTCTTTAATTTCTTTATCTTCTTCCTTTAACAGTTCCTTTGCCTCTTCTAAGGCTTCCATACTGTGTTTATAATCCTGATAGGTTTCAACGACCTGTGTTAAGTCTGCTTGCTCTCTTCCCAGCTTTGCCAATTCTCTGCTGTCAGAGACAATATCCGGCTGCATCATCAGTTCTGTAATCTCATGATACCGGTTGACCATACCTTCCAGTCGCTCGATCATAATGCTCATAAACAAACCTCCTTGTTTTGCGTCTTTTCTATTGTTGCCTTTATATGCGTAAATATCCTTATATACTATACCATTGAAAGTAAAAAATGAAAAGCAATTCTTATAGAGTAATATAAGGTTTTACTGTGTGGAAAAAGATAAGAAAAGTTAATGTTGATGAAGGTGGTACACCCTGTATTAAAGGATAAGAGAAACGAATTTTAATGAAGGGAATACATCATAGAAAAGGCTGACAGTAAACAGGTGCTTATAACATGATATGATGATAAGCAACGCTTAGAAAAGATGAGATGATCATGCAAATGATTCAATAGAAAAATGAAACCATCGTTCAAATAATCGCTGCTTATAAAAGCACGACACACCTGCATATCAAACAAAAAATCATCATGAAAGCGTTGACATCTAAAAAAAGGCTTGTTATAATGAAACCGCAAACAAGGATAGTTATTGTTGAAAGACAAGCTCGACCTGTATAAATTAACGTATATGCTTTCATGCATATGGTTTCTTATATGGGTCTTTTTTGTTAGGAGGATGGCATAGATGATATTTAAGAAGCGCTTAAACAACAATGTTGTGATTGCGATTGATGGGACAGATGAAAAAATTCTCACAGGAAAAGGATTAGGCTTTCAGATGCAGGCCGGCAATGAAGTGGATGAAACAAAGATTGAAAAAATATTTGCCTTAGCGGATAAGAAAGCGAATCAGAAATTGTTGGAGCTGTGTGAAACGATTCCGATGGAGCATGTGGAATTAGCTGAAGAAATTGTAAATTATGCAAAGATCCATGTGAATGAGGCAATGAATGAAAATGCCATTCTTGCTTTATGTGACCATATTTATATGGCAGTAGAACGTAAGAAACAGGGCGTCGATGTGAAGAATGTTCTCTTGTGGGATATTCAAAAGTTCTATCGGGATGAATATGAAGTCGGTCGCTATGCAGTAAAAGCGGTGCAAGAACGCTTTCATGTTGCATTGAGCGAAGATGAAGCAGGCTTTATTGCCCTGCATATCGTAAATGCGCAGTTGAATCTGCAAACGAAGACGGTAAAAGAGATCACGGTACTCATGCAGGAAATCGAACGTATCGTTCGCATTGATTTTGCGATTGATATCAATACGGATTCTATCTATTATGATCGCTTTATTTCCCATTTGAAATTCTTTGCCGAACGTGTCTTTTCCCACAAAACCTTTACCGGGCAAGAAGTCGATGGCTTATTGGATGTCATCATTCAAAAATATCCGAAGGCTTATGCCTGTGTGAATAAAATCAGTGCCTTTCTAACAAAAAAATATGCTTATACCTTAAGTGAGGAAGAAATCTTATATTTAAGCATTCATATCTCACGTATTGTTCAGGTATCTACTCAGAAAAGCTGAGTTTGATATAAGTCGTTACAAGCGACAGCTAAGCAGCATTTAAGAAGGATAGTTACATTGAGTTGGCTTGACCTTCGTTTCGTGTATTTCATTAAAATGAAGAAATGGAGGACTTTAAAATGGCTACTTACGAAACACTTGCACAAGAAATTGTGAAAAACATCGGAGGCAGTGACAATGTCATCAGCCTCACACACTGTATCACTCGTTTACGCTTCAAACTAAAAGATGAGTCTATCGCAAAGGATGAAGTCTTAAAGAATTTGGATGGTGTTGTGACCGTCATGAAAAGCGGTGGACAATATCAGGTTGTCATTGGCAATGCAGTTGCGGATGTTTATGCGCAGGTCCTGCCTTTATTGCATCTTGGTGATATGGACAATATGGCAACACAAAGCGATGGCAAAAAGGAAAAATTATTAGATCGTTTTGTGGATATCATCTCCGGTATCTTCCAGCCAATCCTTGGTATCATGGCTGCCTGTGGTATGATCAAAGGCTTAAATATCCTTTTTGTATCTTTGCATTTGTATAGCGATACTTGCGGTGGCTATATGATCATTAATGCAATTGGGGATGCGATGTTTACCTTCCTGCCGCTATATCTTGGTTACACTGCATCAAAGAAATTTGGCTTAAAGCCAATGATTGGTTTAACAATCGGTGCGATCATGTGTTATCCGGCTATTCAAAGCAGTGCCGTATCAACCTTGGGAGAGCCTATGTATACCCTGTTTGAGGGAACGATGTTTGCTTCTCCTGTCTATATTGATTTCTTTGGCATTCCTTTGATTTCCATGGATTATACTTCTACCGTTATTCCAGTCATCTTTATCGTTTACTTTGCTAGTAAATGTGAAAAACTATTTAACAAATGGATTCCAGATCTGGTTAAATTCTTCTTTGTGCCAATGTTGACATTGCTTGTTGCTTTACCAATTGGTTTCTTATTAATCGGACCTGTTGCTACCTTTGGTTCTAAGATCATAGCCGAAACGGTCATTGCGATTCGTGATTTCTCTCCAATGTTGGCAGGTGCTGTGGTTGGCTTAACTTGGCAGATTCTTGTCATCTTCGGTTTACATTGGGGCTTTATTCCAGTATATATCAATAATATTATGACCAATGGCTTTGATGCGGTCATGATGCCCTTCTTCGCTTGTACCTTTGCGACTTCTGCCGTTGTTTTAGCTATCTTCTTAAAAACAAAAGATAAAAAGTTAAAAGAAATGTGCATTCCTAACTTTATTTCCGGCATCTTCGGTGTTACTGAGCCTGCTATTTATGGTATTTTATTACCTTTGAAAAAACCATTTATCATCAGCTGTATTGCCGGAGGTATCGGCGGCGGTTTCTATGGCTTCTGTAACTTCCGTAAGTTCTCTATGGGTGGCATGGGCATCTTTGAATTGCCTGCTATGATAGAGCCTGATGGTAGTATGGGCAATCTTACGGTTGCGATTGCCGGTATCCTGTTAACGATGGTCATCGCCTTTATAATCACAATGATTAGCTTTAAAGATAAAGCTGAAAAAACAAATACTTCTGCGATAGAAACACAAACAGCAACGGAAATGGAAAAACCTTTAGTAAAGAAAACCATGCTGACAGCACCTGTTGATGGTAAGATCATTGCGTTATGTGATGTACAGGATGATGCTTTTGCCAGTGAAATTCTTGGAAAAGGCTGTGCTATTTTACCGACAGATGGATGTTTTCATGCACCAATCAGCGGAACGATTTCTACTTTATTCCCTTCACGTCATGCGATCGGCATTACATCGGATGATGGAATAGAAGTACTAATTCATATTGGATTGGATACCGTACAGCTCAATGGGGAAGGTTTTACAGCACTTGTGAAACAAGGTGATCATGTAGAACAAGGTCAACCATTAGTAAATGTGGATCTAGCATTTGTAAAAGAGAAAGGTTTCTGTCTGGAAACACCAGTTGTCATTACCAACTCTGCTCAGTATTTAGATGTACTGGATGTTGCGAAAGACACGATACATGCAGGAGAAGACTTCCTGCATATCGTAAAATAGAGGTATGTGTATGAGCTTTCCTAAACAGTTCTTATGGGGTGGGGCAACCGCCGCAAATCAATTTGAAGGTGGATATCAGGAAGGTGGCAGAGGCTTAGCAAATGTTGATATCTGTCCTTCAGGAAGTGATCGTTCCGCTATTATTTGTGGTCATCTTAAAACCTTTACCTGTGATGAACACCATCACTATCCATCACATGACAGTGTTGATTTCTATCATCATTATCAAGAAGATATCGCCCTCATGGCAGAAATGGGGTTCAAGGTATATCGCATGAGCATTGCCTGGACACGTATCTTTCCCAATGGGGATGAAGAAGAACCAAATGAAGAAGGTTTGCAGTTTTATGATGCCATCTTTCGTGAATGCCAAAAGTATCATATAGAACCACTTGTGACAATCGTACATTTTGATTGTCCTATGCATCTCATCCAAACCTATGGTGGATGGAAAAACCGTAAGATGATTGATTTTTATCTTCGTTTATGCAAAGTTTTATTCAAACGTTATAAAGGTATCGTAAAATATTGGCTGCCTTTTAATGAAATCAATATGATCTTACACGCTCCATTCTTAGGTGCCGGTTTATATTTTGAGGATGGAGATGATGAAGAGCGTATCAAATATCAGGCTGCGCATCATGAATTGATAGCCAGCGCTCTAGCCACAAAATTAGCACATGAAATAGATCCAGAAAATCAGATTGGCTGCATGTTTGCGGCAGGTTCTGTCTATCCTTATAGCTGTCATCCACAAGATGTCTTTGAGGCTTTGAAGAAAGATCGAGAAAGTTACTTTTTCATTGATATCCAAGCACGTGGAGCTTATCCATCCTATGCGATAAAGGAATTAACTAGAAAACATTGCATGCCCCATATGGAAGATGATGACTATGCGATTTTAAAGAAGTATCCGGTTGATTTTATTTCCTTTTCCTATTATAACAGTCGCTGTGTCAGTGGACAGAAAGAACCAGAAAAACTAACAGAAGGCAATCTGTTTGCTTCCGCAAAGAATCCCTATCTGACCTATAGCGATTGGGGTTGGCCGATTGATCCATTAGGCTTAAGAATCACTTTAAATCACGTCTATGATCGCTATCAAAAACCAATGTTCATTGTAGAAAATGGCTTAGGCGCGATTGATACGGTAAAGGCTGATGGAACGATTGAAGATGATGCACGTATTTCTTATTTGCGTGAGCATATCCTTGCTATGAAAGCTGCAATAGAAGAAGATGGTGTTGAACTGATGGGGTATACCGCTTGGGGACCGATTGATTTAGTTAGTGCCTCCAGCGGTGAGATGAAAAAACGGTATGGTTTTGTATATGTTGATAAACAGGATGATGGCAGTGGCTCCATGCAGCGCATCCGTAAAAAATCTTTTTACTGGTATAAATCAGTCATTGAAAGTAATGGAGAATGTTTAATAAAATAAATA
>NZ_CAXUBY010000041.1:0-27111 GCF_964249515.1 Eubacterium sp. 3_1_31 | reverse complement strand
GAGTTTTATTTTTAAAGGCTCATCGCTAAAGCTCTACGGAACCCCCAGACTATCTGGGGGTTTTCTCATACAAAAATTAGGGAGACGCCGGTCTTTATCCTGCGTCTCCCTGAAACTTTATTTTTTAGGATGGCAAGAACCGCTCATCGGGCAGTCTGCGCATCCGCATCCACAGGAGGATTTTCCTTTTTTCTTGTTTTTTATCATGCTCACGATAATTGCCGAAACGACAGCAATTAAAACAGCACAGATAATAATTGTTGCTATGTTTTCCGTTAGCCAAGCAAGCATATTCTTACCTCCTGTTCATAATAATTTATTTTGTCACCTTAACGCTTTTGGTAAGCTTTGTAGCTTCCGAATATTTCTTGATGAACAGCATATAGACCATAACTGCAAGTACCGCAATCGCTGCAATCAGGCCGATTACATTCAGACCTCCGGTGAATACCGAGCCGAACTGATAAATCATTAGAGAGATTGCATAGGCAAACACGCACTGATAACCGATGGCAAACCAAGTCCACTTGGCGCTGTTCATTTCACGCTTGATAGCGCCGATTGCTGCAAAGCACGGAGCACACAGCAGATTGAATACGAGGAAAGAATAAGCGGCAAGTTGAGTCATTCCCTCGAAATCAAGGACACCGAATACTCCGACAACCTCCTCCTTAGCAACAAGTCCCATAATGGTTGCAACCGTCGCCTTGATATTACCGAAGCCGAGCGGTGCAAAAATCCAGCAAAGTGCATTGCCGATCATACCCAGCACACTGTTTTCAAGCTCCATTTCTGTGCTGAAGGTAAACGAGCCGTCCATCGTGCCAAAGCAGGAGCCTGCCCAAATGATGATAGAGGAAAGCAGGATAATGGTTCCTGCCTTTTTAATAAACGACCATGCACGTTCCCACATGGAACGAAGCACATTGCCGACGGTCGGCCAGTGGTATGCGGGCAATTCCATAACAAAGGGAGCGGGATCGCCGGCAAACATTTTAGTCTTTTTAAGCATGATACCTGAAATAATGATGGCGGCAATACCGATAAAATATGCGCTCGGTGCTACCCACCATGCACCTCCGAACAGTGCAGAGGCGATAAGAGCTATAATTGGAAGCTTTGCTCCGCAGGGGATAAAGGTTGTGGTCATAATAGTCATACGGCGATCGCGTTCGTTTTCAATGGTACGGGACGCCATAATTCCGGGAACACCGCAGCCGGTGCCGATGAGCATCGGGATAAAGGATTTACCCGAAAGACCGAATTTGCGGAAGATACGGTCAAGCACAAAGGCAATACGAGCCATATATCCGCAGGATTCAAGGAATGCAAGGAGGATAAACAGCACAAGCATCTGCGGCACAAATCCGAGAACCGCACCGACACCGCCGATAATACCGTCAAGGAGCAGACCGTTCAGCCATTCGGGGGTATTGATGGCTTCAAGTCCATTTTCGACAAGCACGGGAATACCGGGTACCCATACGCCGTATTCAGACGGATCGGGCACGCCCTCTGCTTCTTCTCCGAGAGCCGTATCATAAATTGCGGAAATATCATAACCTTCTTCTATGAGCGAATCGGCATATGAACCGTATGCTTCATCAAACGCGCCGAAGTCTTCGTCATCAATAGCGGACTGAATATCTTCGGCGCCGATTACGCCCTTATCTGCCGCAGCATTTACAAGTGAGATCATTTCATCGGTCCAGACATTATTGACCGCATAATCGGTCATAGCATCGTCATAAGCAGAGGTACCGATGCCGAACAGATGCCATCCGTCACCGAACACACCGTCATTTGCCCAGTCGGTCGCAAAGGTACCGACGGTAGAAACTGCGATATAATAAACAAGGAACATGACAACCGCAAAAATCGGGAGAGCTGCAAAACGGTTGGTAACAACCTTATCGATCTTATCGGAGGTCGAAAGCTTACCGGCAGACTTTTTCTTGTAACAGCCTTTAATAATCTGACCGATATAAACATAGCGTTCATTCGTGATGATGGATTCCGCATCGTCGTCCAGTTCATCTTCCACCGCCTTTATATCTGTTTCAATGTGCTCCAGAACCGACTTATCAAGCTTTACCTGTTCGAGCACCTTATCGTCGCGTTCAAAAATCTTGATAGCATACCAACGCTGCTGTTCCTCGGGAAGATTATGTACCGCCGCCTCCTCGATATGAGCCAGTGCATGCTCTACAGTACCTGAGAAGGTATGCATCGGAACAGTCTTGCCGTTTTGTGCCGCATCGATAGCAGCTTCCGCAGCATCCATAATGCCGGTGCCTTTCAAAGCGGAAATTTCAACCACCTTGCAGCCAAGTTCACGGGAAAGCTCCTCCGTATTAATCTTATCTCCGTTCTTCTTCACAACATCCATCATGTTGATGGCAACAACAACAGGTATACCAAGCTCAGTTAACTGTGTGGTAAGGTACAGATTCCTTTCAAGGTTTGTGCCATCGATGATGTTTAAAATTGCATCAGGACGCTCGGTGATAAGATAATTTCTTGCCACCACTTCCTCCAGTGTGTAGGGAGATAGAGAATAAATACCCGGAAGGTCGGTGATCACAACATCATTGTGCTTTTTCAGTTTTCCTTCCTTTTTTTCGACCGTAACGCCCGGCCAGTTTCCTACAAACTGGTTGGAACCGGTCAGTGCGTTGAACAGGGTTGTTTTACCACTGTTCGGGTTACCCGCAAGGGCAATTCGCAAATCCATATGTCATTCCTCACTTTCTTGATTAGCAATCGCTAACCAATGCTTCAAAAAATATGGGGAGCATTTTCCCCTTAATCCGTTTAAGCCTATTCTATTTCAATCATTTCCGCGTCTGCTTTACGAATTGAAAGCTCATAACCGCGAACCGTAACCTCAACCGGATCGCCTAGAGGCGCTACCTTGCGGATATGTACCTCTACACCCTTGGTAAGCCCCATGTCCATAATACGGCGCTTGACCGCTCCTTCGCCGTGGAGCTTGACAACCCTGACCGTATCGCCGACTTTGGCATCTCTCAGTGTTTTCATGCTTGTTCTCCTCCTTGAAAAGTATTTTAAGTACAACTGCCACAGAAAATCAGATCATAATTTTCTGTGCCATTTCCTTACTGATTGCAATGCGGGATTCTTTAACATTTACAATAACATTCCCGCCGATGGTGTTAATCACCGTAACAGCTCCTCCCACTACAAATCCAAGATTTTCGAGGTGAGCCTTGACTTCCTGTTTGCCACCGATTTTTTTTATGATATTTTCTTCTCCGACAACTGCCAGTGTAAGCGGCATCATATTATATCCCTTCTTTGTTCCCAATGAGACTGTATTTACGATTAGCATTTGCTAACCTTGCGCTTTAGATATAGGTTAGCCCTCGCTAACCACATATTATTATATCTGCCTGCTGTCCGTTTGTCAATAGGTTTTTTCAGGATTTTTATATCCGGATTCAGTTTTGGAAAATCAGTCATTTGGTTAGGACTTGCTAACTGAATTATTGTGCAAACTGCATAAATGTATACTCAATTTTTTGATGTAAATGGCTTTTTCTATTTGTTTGACGATGTTTCTTTGGGATAAATCTTGATTTTGTTCAAAAAATATGGTATGCTATTGCTAACTAAACAGCTTTTATTCGTATATCACATGAAGCAAGGAGGGAACGAGATGCACCTGCAGGAATCCGGAGAGATGTATCTTGAGACAATATACATTTTGTCGCAAAAGAGCAGTTCTGTCCGATCTATAGATGTTGGCGATTATATGGGTTTTTCAAAACCCAGCGTAAGCCGAGCTGTCGGCATCTTAAAAAAGGGCGGCTATGTTGTCATGGACAAAGACGGATATCTCTCGCTTACCGACTCCGGTTTAGAGGTTGCAAAAAAAATCTATGAAAGGCATACGACGCTTACAGATTTTCTCGTCCGTCTCGGAGTTGATAAAAATACGGCAGTAGAAGATGCTTGTAAAATGGAACATGACATCAGCGATGAAACCTTTGAAGCTCTGAAACGCCATGCGAACAAGTACTCCGACAAATGAATATAATATAAACATTAGACCGTAAAACAGACTTTTCTTTACTCTGTTTTACGGTCTTTCTTTTGTGTCACAGTAAAAATAAACCCCCTGCTATGCAGGGGGAGGGAAAATCTTTAGATAAAAGTACTCCTATGCTAGAATAAAAGTGGGTCTGCAAACCACAAATATAAAAGCATAGGAGGTCCAAAATGGACAACAATAGTTTAGCCCATACCAAATGGGAATGCAAGTATCATATTGTTTTTGCACCAAAATATCGCAGGCAAGTAATCTATAAGGATATCAAGGCAGATGTAGGGCAGATATTAGGCAGTCTATGCCGGAGAAAAGGAATAGAAATTATCGAAGCAGAATGTATGCCGGACCATGTCCATATGCTGGTAAGAATTCCCCCCAAATATTCGGTATCAGAAATTGTAGGGTATTTGAAGGGGAAAAGTTCGCTCATGATATTCGAAAAGCATGCAAATTTAAAATATAAGTATGGAAATCGGCATTTCTGGTGCCGAGGATATTATGTGGATACTGTTGGGAAGAATACTGCAGCGATCAAAGCGTACATACAGAATCAAATAAAAGAAGATTTAGAATATGATCAGATGTCGTTAGTAGAGTATATAGACCCGTTTACGGGTGAGCCGGTGAAGAAAAACAAGAAATAAACCTCTTGGAGAGGTAGTAGGAAGCCAAAGCAAACCAGCAAGCCCCTTTTGGGGCTGCGCCGGAAAAAGGAAGCGCTGATTACGCCCTTTTAAGGGCGGCTGAACATGTGGTGCAGTTGGCAGGCTTTCAGTGCGCCTTCCGGGCGCAAGCAGGTAACAGCCCCTTATAGGGGCAGAACAAGCCACCCGCTAAGCGGGTGGTCTTGACTAGCAAAAAGGAAAACTACATTTTGCTAAAATTACATATCCTTAAGGAAGCAGTATTTTTATCAATACTGCGGGATACCATAGCCGAGTATCTCATAATGACCAAGCGAGTATTGATTTACTCTTACACTATCTCCTGAGTTGCCTTCAACGGTATAGACAATTCCGTTTTCAACCTTTTGCACGATACCAACATGGTCGGAGAGTCCGTCCTGCGGACCCGACGAACCTTTATTATCCCAGTCAAAGAAGATAATCATACCGGGAACCGGCTCGGCAGAGCCGTCCATCCATTGACCTCTGTCTTTGAACCACTGCACACCGTTTACACAGCCAGCAAACTTCGGGATAACGCCGGTGTCAATATACCCGCACTCATTGGCGCACCAAGATACAAAGCAGGCGCACCACTCCACACGGGAACCGAAGCCATACCAAGACCAGTAAGGCTCGCCGCCCACATTGCCGATCTGCGACAACGCAACGGTTACGATTTGGTCGTCGCTTGCGGTAATGCCGTAAAGCACAGATGACCACAAAGAATTGTTCTTGTCTTGCAGAAGCTCGGTCAGATAATCCTTTTGCTCTTGATTAAAGCCGTATAGAGCCGCCATTTCATCCACCGTCTTATGCGTCACCGTTATATATAAGTAGGTTCTCGTAACGGTGGTTTCGGTTTGTACGATATTTCCGTTTCCGTCATCGGTTTCGGTTATGACCGTTTCAGACTTGCTTTCCGTCCGTGACGATATGCTGTTCATCTCCCAAAAAATATCTTTGAGAAGTTGCTTTTTGCTATCGTCCATTGTGGCGACCTCCTGCGGATTGTCGGGGTCGGTGTTGACCTTAACGGAATACACCGAAAGCACCTCTTTCCAAACCGCACGGCTGCCCGACATTTCAAGAACATCATAGGTATTGCCGTTTCGGATTTCCAACAGCTTGTTATCATATTCGGTGTTGATTTCCTGAACAGCGGTCTGCATAGACTGTCCCGTTCCTGAGTCCTCTCCTGAAAAGAAGATACCGAACACCGAGCCGATAATAGCGGCGATCAGGCAAATTACGATAATCACAACTACTGCAACCCAACCTCCGGCAGCGATTGCGGCGACAAGTGCTTTAATTCCGGCAATAATCGCTTTTACTGCGGCAATCGTAGCCTTTACTGCCGCCTTAACACCGGCAACGACCGCCTTTGCCGTAGCTTTTGCGGCTTGGGCGGCTTTTTGCGCCGCTTTCGCACTTGCCTTTGCGGTTTTCTGTGCCGCTTTTGCAGCCTGCTGTGAGGTCTTGATTGCAGTCTTTGCGGTTTTCTCGGCAGTCTTAACGGATTTCGCCGCCGTTTTTGCAGAGCCTTTACCGACTGTCTTTATCGTTTTCTTTCCGGCTGAACGAGCAGACTGCTTTACGGTTTTCTCCGCCGATTTTTCCGCAGTCCTGACCGTTTTGCCGCCGATATTCTGAGACTGCTTCTGCAAAGCCTTTTCAGCCCGTTTTGCCTTGAAATTCTCAATATCGTCCTTTGCCTTGTAGATATTCTCCTTTGTTGTTTCCACTCCTTTCCGTCCGGCTTTGTCAAATTGATGTGCGCCCTCGTGAACGGCAGTGTCAACTCCACGCTCGAACCTATCCGCAGCATATTCATCGGCGGAATTTTCGGCGGCAGATGTGCTGTGTTCGGCTTTATCTTTGGTAGAGATATACGCCTGTTTCATTCGCTGTCCGGCTACGGCAGCTTTGTCAATGGTCTTTATCGTACCTTTGACCGCATCTCTTGTTTTAATATCAGCCATATAATAAACCTCCCTTCGTGGAAAATTAGAACGCAAAATAAGGGGAAAAGGTATAAACACCTTAACCCCTTGACCTTTGCATATAAAAAGTGGCTTGAAATAAGGGTTTTCGGCGGTCTAATTGTCCACGCCCAACCTCTTATTTCGTTGATATTTCGCCTTGTTTTTCAGGTACATTATCCTTGCACATTCAGGACAGTATTTCTGCCTGTTGCTGTGCTTTTCAATAGGAACACCGCACCTTTCACAAACGGTTTTTGCCCCCGACATCAATATCTCTGCTTCCAGCTTCGGCTCTGCGGGCAATACCGCATTACGGAAGTATTTGCAAAGCAGAGAGTAGGAAATGGACTGAACGCATACGCAGGGTTCTCCGTCATCAAGGAGCAGACAGTTTCCTCCGTCATAGTTTGCACAAAGACGCTTTATCAGGGCACTAGCTCGGTATTTCTGTCGCCCCGTCATTTGAGGGAGCATTGCTACCACCGCTTTCTGTTACTTTCTTTGCAACTACGACAAGCCTGCTGTTCTGACCGGAATACTCACAGGTGGATAGCGTGATGAGCTTATCACCGTATTCGGCAGAAACGCCCGTATCGTAGAAAGCCTTTTCTTTGGCTCTTTGGATATACCCGTCAAACTGCTCTTTTGTTGCGGCGTCCACAAACTGATAATACCTAAACTCATTTTCCGAGCCGGTATAAACCGCCGTCTTGAAAACAGCGATAATCTCATAAGTCTGTTTCACATAAAGCGTATCAAAGCGGAAGGTCTTGTGTTCCTCCCAAAAATCCTTGCTTTTGAACTTTTCAAGGTCGGAAAACATTGTACCGTTCTTCATATGATGACCGTAAACAATCAGGTTGTCCGACGGTTTATTTACATCACAGCTTTCGCTCATATAGGGACAGCCGTAATCGGTGTATTCCTTGTCAAAGCCGTGCTTCAGATAGAAGTTCGGCTCTTGCGGCGACTGCATAACGGGATAGTTCATTTGCGTATCGTCAATTCTTATCCACCCCACAATGTCGCTGTTCTGCTCATAGAGCTTTGCGTACTCAGGGAGCATTACCACTTCTCCCTCCGTAGTGTTGACAGCCTCGCTTATTTCGTTTTCCTCTACAAACTCTGCAAGACTGTCGTAGATTTCCTCCTGCGTATACGCTTCTTTGAAATGACTGTATATCATCACTCCGCTGAAAATCATCACAAGCAGAAAAGAGCAGATGATTGAAACATAGATATTCTTTTTCATTGCGTTTCCTTTCCGAAGCCGAGAGAGAGCTATGCGCTCTCTCCGGGCTTCGTGGTCATCAGTTTGTAGAGTTTTGTGTTCTTGGGGAACTTGTTTGCGAATGGAACGAGAGAACTGCCGACTTTCAAGAGTCCGTGTCCCGCTTCGACATTGGTGATATAGGACATCTGAAGGTCGGAGATATTCAGAAGCTCTGCCAGCTTTAATCTGTCGGTCGAAGCCTGATTGAGCATAATGATGAACTCAGAGTTGGCAAGCATCGTCCTCGCCGTATGGCTCTGCAAAAGGTCGTAGGGTAGGGTAAAGGCGTCTTGCCGCCGTTGGCGGCAGGTTTCCTACACCCTCCCTCGGAACCGGACTTACTCCTCTCGAAGTATCCGGCTCCCCATTAGTAATTGACGTATTGATTAGTGTTTGTGTATTCTTTCATGGCACTTGCTACAAACAACAAGTGTTTTCCGCCGCTTCTTTTTCATCACGGTTTCCCAATCAGAATTCCCCAACTCGTTTAGGTTCCGTATAACGTGAACCTCGTACAAGTCGGCTTCTTTACACCCACATAGTTCACAAACTCTGGCATTAAGCCGTTGTCTGATAGTGGTTTTCCAGCTAAATTTCTTTCTCTGATAGATGATGTCACTCGCTTCGCCACGCTTACAATCTGCGATTTTAACAGGGCGTACACGTTTTGTCCCAGCTTTGGTTTCATAAGGAACAGACCACGTTTTCCCGTCTTTGTGCTGGCGGATGATTTTGCGGATACTGGTTTTATGCTTGTTGGCAATCGTCTTTAAGCAGCTATACTCCATGAGATAGCAGAAGTAGTCCAGCGTGTGATAGTCACAGGCCAGATTGTAATAGTTGCATAGTCCTCTTGCTTCGGCATTGTACTGCTCCACAATCTCATAATCCGCAAGGTTGAGAAGTCCGGCTCTGTGTATCGGCTGGAACTCCCCATTCTCCTTTTGGCGAATGACTTTCTTTGCAAACATAAATTTCTCAATCTTTTCCGTATGGGGAATAGTAAGGGCAACTTTCATGTGCAGGGTACGGGATTTTCTCCACGTCCCGTTTTTCATTCTGTGACCTTTGACCTCCTGATTTCTGCGGACGCAAATATCATAGCCAATGAAACGGACTTTTTCGGAGCTGTGCGTTATCAGCGTCTTTTCTTCACTCAAGGTCAATTTCAACTCTGTGCTTAGAAATTCAGCGATTTCGGTTTTTAATTCTTCACATTCCGCTTTTGTGCCGCACACACCTGCCAGCCAGTCGTCCGCATAGCGGACAAAAGTAAATTTCTTATTGTCGGCGGGTTTGCAGGGCAGATTTCTCATAGCTTTCTTCTGCGCTTTATGCTGGTCAATCAGTTCTTGTCTTTCCGCTTCATTATCGGTATGGTCAATCCAGTAGGACAGCCTTTTTAATTCTTTGCTTGCCGTATGATATTCCGGTGTCTGATATGCGGACCTCGGTTTATCAAAGCGTTCTGCGATTTCCCGAAACTTCTTGTCCAGCTCATTCAGATAGATATTTGCAAGTATCGGTGAACAGATACCACCCTGCGGAGAACCGCTGTAAGTGGCGTTATACTTCCAATTCTCGATATACCCAGCTTTCAAAAACTGGCGAATGATGTTCAGAAAACGACTGTCTTTGATTTTCCTGCTCAAAATCTCAATCAGTTTTTCGTGATTGATGTTATCAAAACAACCCTGAATATCACCCTCGATAAACCAAACCACGCCTGTGAAGTCAGAAGAAATCTGACGGAGTGCGGTATGACAGCTTTTGCCCGGTCTGAAACCGTGGGAGTGACTGTCAAAGACAGGTTCATAGATAGCTTCCAAAATCATTCTGACAACTTCTTGCAGGAGCTTGTCACGGAAAGACGGGATACCCAGCGGACGGAGTTTTCCGTTTTTCTTTGGAATATACCCACGTCTTACAGGGTTAGCCTTGTAGGTTCCGTCCTTTAGTGACTGGATTAACTCTTTTACATAGAAGTCACTGAAACCGTCTGCGGTATCGTCGTCGATACCCTGTGTTGTTGCGCCTTTGTTTGCATAAAGTTTCTGATAGGCGGCGTAGTAAATATCTTCACGGAGTAAATATCTGTATAGCCTTGTGAATACGCCGTCTTTGTGTTCGCTGGAACACCTTTCAATACGCTCTAAAATTTCAGATGTTGGTTTCATTGAGGTTTCTCCTCCCTTTCATTCTTACATTTTAGATGTTACTAACTGGCTCCCTTCGCCATGTAAGGGTCATTACCCCTCTCGGACTACTATGGAGCCTCCGTTACCATATCCGGCGAATGAGCCGGACTTAGGCAATCCCCAGTTAGCGTTGTGCTTAGGTGAATGAAGATTGTCGGATATGCTTTCGGTTCGTTATGACGTGTTCTCACGCCTGTTTCATAACGTGTAGCAGTTGTCCCGCCGTGAAAGATGACGTGACAGCGTTATGACATGGGTTACAGGACTTTTCCCACACCTGCAAAAAACAGGAACTGGAACCTTACATTCGATAAACCCAATCTTATCCTCATATCTTCTTAACATTAGGAAACAGTCGCACCTAAGTCCTTTGGTGACTATTCCTTTTTCTGCCATGCGCTGTTCCCGTAAAGGATTTCTCCTTAGTCGGTAAGGCAGATTGTTTCGCACACTGCCGTGTGCGGCAGTACCTTAAACTGCTTTGCACAACGCCCTATCTGGGCGCACATCCACATTCTGTGTGATGCCCGTCGCATAGGCTCCGTACTTTCTTACACGCTTCCAAAGGGTAAAGAGGAAGTTTGCACTGTACTCGTGCTGGAAAAGCAGGTAAATCTCATCAATGAAAATATAGGTGTTCTTGCCCTTCGCTCTGTTCTGCGTGATACGGTTGAGAATGGAGTCGAGGACAACAAGCATACCGATGGGCATAAGCTGCTTACCGAGGTCAAGAATGTCGTAGCAAATCAGGCGGTTGTTAGTGTCAACATTTGTCTGCTTTGCGAAGGTATTAAGGGAACCGTGCGTAAACAACTCAATCGCAAGTGCGATTTCCTTTGCTTCAGGCTCGTCTTGCTTCAGGAGTTCAGCACGGAAGTCCTGCAAGGTCGGGACAGTACCCGTGTAATCGTTCTGCTGATAGGTACGGTAAACGCTTGCGGTGCAACGGTCGATAATAGATTTCTGCTTTGCTCCGAGATTGTTGCCGCCGATAAGCTGTTCGCAAAGCGACATAATGAACTCGGATTTGAGAATAACGGGGTTTGCACCGTCGCCGTATTCCTTGTTCATATCCATAGCGTTGATATGGCTCGGAGAGGTAGCAGAGATATTAATAATCTCGCCGCCCAAGGCTTTCACAAGTGCGGAATACTCTCGCTCAGGATCAATGATGATAACATCTGCGTCCGATGAAAGAACAATATTCTCGATTTCTCCCTTTGCGGCAAAGGATTTACCGCCGCCGGATACACCGAGGATAAAGGAATTACCATTCAAAAGCTGTTTACGGTCGGCAATAATCATATTCTTTGAAATTACATTCTGTCCGTAATAAATGCCGTTTTCGTGGTAAATATCCTGAACACGGAACGGGATAAACACCGCCAAGGACTCGGTAGTGAGGGTTCTGAAGGTGTCAATCTTTCGTGTGCCGAAAGGCATAACCGTATTCAGTCCGTCGAGCTGCTGAAATTTCAGTACCCCGAACTGGCAAAGATGCTTTCTTGCGGTAGTCAGGAGCGCTTCGGTGTCCTGATCGAGCTGTTCTTTTGTATCTGCCGTATGCACAAAGGTAATAACGGCAAACATCATTCGCTGATCTCTTGTAGTCAGGTCATCGAGAAACTCTTTCATTTCTTTTTTCTGCTGCTCCATATCGTAAGGAACGGTAGCAGAAAAGTTGTTGTTGGAGTTCTGCCTGCGCTGCCAGTTCGTTATATTCGTCTCAACGCCAAGCAATCTGCTCTCCGCTTCACGCACCGCTTCGTCGGTGGGAATGGGTACAACATCAATCGACATCATCAGATTGCGATTAAGGTCTGTAAGCTCCGCCACCATACTGTCCTTGATATACGACGCATATTCACGAAGAAAAAGCACTCTGCCGTAGCGATTTCCGATTTTGAAATAGTCGCTTTCAAACTCCATAGAATCAGGGCAGATATAATCCTTGAAATCGTGTCCTTTCTTTCGGGTTTCCTTAATGTCAAAATGAAAAGAGCTTTCCTCACCGACTCTGTAAAAGTCGTGGAAAACTCTCAGTCGTTCATCTGTTTCAAGCTCGGTGCATTTGCTTCCAAGCCTGCCGAAGTGGGCGATCAGGTCTGCGCCGACACGGGCAAAGTAGTTTCTTGCTTCCTCAATGTTTTTCTTGTTGATAGAGATAGTAATATACTTGTCCTGCACAATGGCGTTTGCTCCGGTGGCTTTTTCAAGCAGCATTTTGTTGTATTCCTCACGGTACACATCAAGCTCATCGCCTTTCAGCGGCAGAAGAATGGTTTTCTCAAAGTCCAGTCTGTTCAGCCTGCGGTTGTTGATTGTAATTTTAGTAGTAGCTCCGCTGTCAAAGGAATTAAGCAACTCCGAGTATTCAAGGAACATTGCTTCCTTGTCCTCACGGCTGGCTACCGCATAATTTATATCCGTAAACTTAAAGGATTTGGAGAACTTATCCTTGCCGACCTGAAAAATGCCGTCATCATAGATTGCCTTAATAGGAATGACATCCTGGACGCCCTTCGGTACAACAAACTTCTCCTTATCCTGTTTGAAAAGATTTGTCAGTGTCTTAATCATTGGTTTTCAATACCTCCTTGCTTTTTTGTTCCATACTCGGCTTCATCAGCTCAAAGTATGTGTTGGTGGAATGGAAAACGAGCTTTTTCGGCATAAGAAACTCACTCTTGATCCACGCCCACACAAATTTCTCTGCGGTCATACCGTTGTACTTAATGAAGCCCAGCGCCGCAAAGGGTGCGGCCGCTAAAATGCACATCCACGACACGGTTTCCGTACCAACATACGGTTTCAGCAGAAAATATACGCCCACCGCAACTGTGCACGCCAAGACAGAAAAGATGAACTGTCGAAGCGTTAGTCCGAAAAACATACTTTCCGTGTAGTTGCGGATTTCTCTGTTAATTTTTACTTCCATTTCTGTTCCTTTCCCGGCGGCGAGCTTTTATGATTTCTTCCTTGCAGACACACTCATCGGCAAGACAGATAATCCTCCGCTTGCGTTTGCCGCCGTAATACATACAAAATCTGCAATCGCAATCCTCAAGGGAATATCCTGAGAATTTGTTGTATCTTCGTGTTGTTTGTTTCATTGCAAAATCTCCTTACAGTCCCATCATTTCTCGGATAATGCGGTCGCTCATCTTAACTGAGCCGACAAGGACGAGCATATTAAAGACAAGCTCTCCGATATATGCCCACACCTGCGTTACGGCTGCCGCACTTGTATCTACAACGGGCGGCGATGAAGCGAACACCGAGAAGATAATGCAGGCAAGCACGATGACCGCACCTTCAAGCAAAACTGCACAGTAGCTCTTGATAAAGGACTTGCCCACATTCTGCGAGGGTTCTCCCGCAAAGGTTGAAAGCGGAATCGGGGCAAGCGCCGTATACATATACAGCTTAAAGAAACGCCCGTAAACAGTCATAATAAGCAGGAATGAAAGGACTGTAATAAAAAGCCCGCCGATAAGCGTTACCGCCCATAGCGGAATACTCTCAAAAAAGCCACAGTCCTCGATTGTCGTTACCATCTCAGCCGGGAGCGTTGTCTGCTGCGGCGAGCCGAAGCCTGCGGCATTCATAATGGTTGTAATCGTACCTTGTACGATGTTAAACAGCGCAAGCATCAGTTCCATACCGTAGGTGATCGCACCTTTTGCAAGAGCGAACCTGATAAATAGCTTCAGTGCGTGTTCCGGTTTCTTTACATCGGAGAATGAACCGCAGGTTTTTACCATACCGACTACGAAAAACAAAACGAGCAGTGCCAAGCCGATTGCCTGAACCGCACCGTTTATATTGACAATCACGCTCCATATACCGCCGCCTTTGAAGTTCTGCGGCGTCGTTGTGATAAGCGTCCATATTTCAGATAGCTTCTCATTCCAAGTTTCAAGGGCGTTTTCGAGATTTTGCACAACCCAGTTATCACTCAAATTGACGCACCTCCGTTACAAATTTGGGGCATACCCGATTTTTCGGATATGCCCCTTTTGAGTGTTTCCTTGCTTAACCCGTAATGAGAGTGAGAATTTCCTTTGCAAAGGTGATGATGACACCGCCTGCAAGGGTAAGGAAGCCATTGGCTCTCTGCGAAGGATCGTGAGATTTCAGGGAAAGACCGACCTGAACAATACCGAAGCCGAGCAGGATAAGCCCGATTGCACGGATGAGTCCGAAAATGAAATCGGACAGATTGTTGATAACGGTCAGCGGATCTCCGCCTGCCGCAAATGCGGTCATAGACATACAGCCGATAAGTGCCATACAAAGCACAACGGCACAGTAGGCACGAAAGCCCTTTTTGACCTTTCCGGTCATAGGCAACTTCTTAGTTTCCTTGTTGTTGGTTTTCTTAAAAATATTCATTGTGTTTACCTCCATAAATTTAATCATTTTCAAAGTCCTCGTCTGAGAGGAGTTCGTAATTGGTTTCTGCCACTTCTGTTTCGGGAGCCTTGTATTTATCAAAGCTCAGAAGCTCGATGGTAGCGACATCGGACTTCACTTCGCCGTGTTCGTAAACGCCGGCTTTTCCGTCTGCGGTCAGCGCCACATTGGGGTGCTTGAGAATATCGTATTTGAAATCAAGCACCGGACGCTCGCCACGGATAAAGAGAATTGCGTAACGGTTATCAAGCATACGAACCTCGTCCGGGGTTAGCAGCTCTCGACCGCTTATCTGGTAGTTGGTTGAATAACTGCCGCTTCGACCTTCGCTTTTGCCGTAGGTGTTGGTATCAATCGTGGATTTGCCGAGCAGCTCGCTCACATATTTGTGGGTGGACTGTTCGTTGCCGCCTAAATACAAAAACTCATCGCAGTTTCCCACGATGCTTTCCCACTGCTTCTCGAACAATGCTTTGAGCTGTGCCAAGTTCTGCAATATGATACTGACAGATACCGAGCGAGAACGCATAACGGAAAGTATCTTGTCAAAGTCATCAGGCAAGCTAACATTGGCAAACTCGTCCATCAGGAAATGAACAGGGATAGGCAAGCTGCCGCCGTGTATGTGGTCGGCGGAATAGAATAACTGCTGAAAAAGCTGTGTGTAAAGGATAGATACCAAAAAGTTAAAGCTCGTATCGTTATCAGGTATCAGGGCAAATAGTGCCGTTTTCTTTTCACCGAGAGTTTCAAGCTCCAGCTCATCGGTTGAGGTGAGTGAAGCAAGGCTTTCAAGGTTGAATTTCTCCAAACGGGCGGCAAGGGTAATCTGAATGGATTTCAGCGTTTTTGCCGAGCCTGAATGGTAGGAATGATAATACTTGAGTGCGATATGGTCGGGGTTCTCATATTCCAGTTCGGAAAAGAGATTATCAAGGGGCGAAGGTCTTGGTTCTTCCTCGTCCTCAATCACGCCGGCTCTGAGCATTTCCATTACCATTGCAAAATTCTGTTCATCTTCAGGAGCTTCGTAATGAAGATAGAATACAAGTGCAAGCAAAAGCATTGACGCTGCCGTGTCCCAAAAAGGATCATTGCTTTGAGAACCCTTCGGCGTGGTACTCTTGAAAAGGTTTGTCACAAGTCTTTGAATATCGTTGTCGTTCTGTAAGTACACAAACGGGTTGTAGCAATGGCTCTTTTCCATAGAGATAAGGTCAAGAACCTTAATCTCATACCCCTTTGCTTCAAGCATCTTTCCGACATCCCGGACAATTTCGCCTTTCGGATCGAGTATCACAAATGATGAGTTGCACTGCATCAGATATGAGGTAGGCACCCTGCGCCTTGCTGACTTTCATCAGTAGGTTTCAGGGAGCCGCCTCCCAAACCGGACGTACACCTCTCAGCGTATCCGGCTTTCCATGAATCACCTTGATTCTTTGGTTTCGTGTAAGAGTTCAAAGCAGTCAGGGCAGAGAGCCAGAGATTTTCTTCTCATTTTCAGCATTTTCTGCTCAAATATATCCCTGCCTTTCAGCGATTTCAGCGTTCTTACGTGGTGCATACATAAATAGTCTGCATGTTCCCCGCAAATCTCGCATACTCCGGCCTTTATGCGGTTTACTATCGTGTGCCTGCTGTCATATTTCCTATAACTCGGCATAACGTCTGCCACATTGTCATAGCCGTCGCTGTGCTTTCTGAATCCATCATGGTAAAATTCGCAGTATTTACGTCCCTTAGTTGTATCGTATGGGATTCTCAGTACTCCGTTTACCATGTGCCGCTTCTTAATAACACTGACATTCGTTCTGTGCTTTCCTGCCAGAGTTTTTAACATGCTGTACCGCACCATGTAGTAATACTTGTGCAATGCGCCTACGTTTTCTGCTATCCGATAGAAGTTATATAACCCTCGAATTTCGGAATTGAAAGTAGACACAATCTCTGCATCGCTGCGGTTCATCAGGTCTTTCCTTGGCATAGGCCGCCACATTTCTTTGCCTGTGTCATTGTTGCGTTTCACCTGTATCGCTCCCCGTTCCATCGCTTTTTTAATCCATTTTTCTTTCGGCATATACAGGAATACTTTTCCATACCACACCCGTTTCATGTCGCCGTTTTTACAACGCTTCATGTTCTTGGAATGGATTACTTTGAAATCGTACCCCAGATAGCGTACCGGCTTACTGGAATGGGTGACTTTCGTCTTTTCCTCGGACATTTCCAAATGCAGTTTTTCTTGGAGAAAGATTTTTACATCTTCCTTGATTTTTTCTGCGTCCTTTTTGGAGCCGATAACGCCAATTACAAAATCATCGGCGTAACGGTTGTACTGGATTTTCTTGAAGCCCTCCTCAAACGGATTGTAATAGTGCTGATCCATCTTCTTCCTTCTGGAATCCTTAAATTCTTTTACCAGTTCAGGAGTTGATTTTTCTGCGCCCATTAACGCTTTACGTGCCTTTCTGTATCTCCGGGACGCCCGCTCGTATTCTCTGGTCGTCCTTCTGCGTTCTGGCTCGCAATCATACTTTTCTTTGTATTCCTGCATATAGTTGTCCAGTTCGCTGAGGTAGATGTTTGCACATATCGGACTGATACCGCTGCCCTGCGGAACACCGGAGTAGGTGCAGTTGTACTGCCATTGTTCCATATATCCGGCTTTCAGGAACTTCCAGATTAGACCGATAAAAGCCTCGTCTGAAATCCTTTTCCGCAGTAATTCAACCAACACATGATGGTCGAAGTTATCAAAGCACGCCTTAATGTCTCCCTCGACAATCCATGTAACACCTGTGAAGTTTTTCTTCACTTGCGTAAGTGCCGTGTGACAGCTTCTTTTTGGTCTGAAACCGTGTGAATTGTTGCTGAATGTCGGCTCATAGATTGCTTCAAGAATCATTCTGACCACTTCCTGCACTAACTTATCATCAGTAGAAGTGATTCCCAACGGGCGAAGTTTCCCGTTCTTTTTAGGAATGTACTTTCTTTTTGCAGGCTTTGGCTGATATGTCCTGTTGCGTATGGATTCAATAATCCGGTTAATTCTCGGCAGGCTCATGTTGTCCAGCGTCTGCCCGTCTACCCCCTGCGTCATGCTCCCCTGCGATTTCGCAATGTTCGCATATGCAAGGAGATAGAACTCTGGATTGTATAGGTTGCGATATAATCTTTCATATTTGTTGTTACTTACACTTGCCTTTTCTTCAAGGCTTTTCAAGACATGAATCGGATTTCTCATAGTGTCTCACACACCATCCTTTCTGTTTTGAAAATGATTCACTGTTCCCCTTTGCCATGTAGACGGCTTTCCCGTCCGCAGACTACTATGGGAACTCTGTTGCCATGGTGAATATTCAGAACCCCGCATTTCAGCGTTTTCATAGCCTTTCGGCATTTCACTTTAGGCAATCCCCGTTTAGTACGGTATAAACAAGCGTTCCACGTTGTCGGTATGTGACGTTCGCCTTTTTCCACTTTCCCGTGGCTGAACCTGCTCCGAGTATCAGCAGCCGCATAGCCAAACAATGCGACTGTCAGGAACACTGACGAGTACAACCTCTCTACGTCAGGGGTACGCTCTTGGTCCCGATTTCAGGCTGTCATTCAAGCAGTCTAGCTTCCATCCTCATACGTGGATTTTCATTCCGTCACGCCGGCGCTTCTGAGGCTTCAGCGCCCCGTGTCCTCCGTCATGCTATGGTCGCCCTCCGGTTTCCCTTTTGGGGTAAGACGGGGAATGATAGGTTGCGGCACAATGCCGCTTGATACTTTTACCTACTACTTGCTCAAGGTAGGATTTATACCGCCCTTACGGGCGCACTTGGCTTACAGTAAAATCGGGTTTTGCCTGCGCCCGATCCGCCGCACACAAGGGTGTTAAGATTGCGCCTGTGCTTTTTGGCGTTAAGTCCGATGCTCACATTCTGAGTCATCAGCTTGTTTTCACTTTTGGGCGTTTGGCAGTATTTCTTATTGACAGCTCGTGCATCGCCCCATTTTGCCGAGCCGTGTTCCTCCCGGCGTCTGTAATTCCTGCGTGTTGAGAAATAAATGCCGATACCGAAGCCGTAGCACAAAAGCAAAACGAGGACAGTTTTTAGGCTGTCCTCGCAAAGCTCTATTTGGAACGGGTTATTAAATACTGTCATCAACTTCGGAAGTATCTCCGGCAAGCCGCCTTTAACGGACGGTGCAATCAACAACGCAAGCCAGACTACGGGAAGTATGCCGATTACGGAAAGAATGACAGCAGACTGCTTATCATCTTGCTTCATCTCGGCGTTTTTCCTTTTCTATCACCTTGAACTTCTTTTGCGGGGCGTGACCGACCTTTACGATCAGTTCATCAACGGCGTCGGTAGACTTGCCCTCGCTGCGAAGGTCGTTGCGCTTCTCATTGAGGGAGTCAATCACGATACCGTGTTCATATTCGTCCAAAGCGACAAAGTGCTGGCGTTCTCTCATTTCTCTTTACCTCCGTTATCTGCTGTCACGGTCTTTGGAGCGTTCCTGCTTTTGGCGGTACATCTCCTCGGATACACGGGAATGGATTTCATTCATAGCCGTGCGGGTTTTGGAAAGCTCCGCACGGATTTCCTTCGGCTCTTTGTTCTTCCATTCCTCCGGGATACGGTTGATAGCAAAGTTTTTGGTGTCCACGCCGTACTTTTTGCAGAGCATATAGCCGACGCACATTGCCTGAAAGCCCATATCCTTGCGACTGTAAGAGTCGCTGTCGATAGAAAGCTGTGCGTGGCCGAGTTCCTGCGCTACGCACTGGCAGAGAGCAACGCTGTCGCCAATATCTTTCTTGACAAAAAGCGTCTGCTTCTCATTATCATAAAAGGCTCCCATCTGCGGATGCGGAAGTTTGGGTGCGACCTCCACGATAACCGGAGATGTGTCAATCATCACGGCAACGAGAGCCTGCGGATCACGGTTGACGGTAGGAGCCGGAGTCTGTCTGCCTTTGGTCTGCGATACATCAAAGACCTTTTTGACATTGTAGGAAACGCCCGGTGTTCCGTCCGCCTTTGTGTACTCAACGGGTTCAAGAATGGAGATACTCTTTGCACCCTTATTGATAGATACCTTTTCCTCCGCCCAGTCACCGAAGTCTTTAAGCTGGGTGGCTTTGGGGTACTGGTTATAAATGAGCAGAGCGTTTGCGGCGGAATAGCGGTCGAGCCTTGCCTGTGTATCAAGAAAGCCTCTGAACTTTTCGCCGTCCTGAACGATTGCGGTCGCCGTATCGTCAATCATCTGATAAACGGCGTCCTTTTCTGCCTGTTTCTTTGCTTTCCATTCTTCGGGGGAAAGCTGCGGCTGTCTGTAGCCGCCCTTATTCGGTTTGAAATTATTAGTCATTGTAGATTACCTCGCTTTGTTTTTATTTCTGTTTTTCTTTTTCTTGGGTTGCTGATGGGTGGTCTGATTGGTGCGGGTTTGGGACTGGGTTTTTTCTCCCGCTTTATCAAGGTCGGTGCGGTCTGCTTCTTTTTCCGTTTTAGCCTGTGCCTTATACCGTTCGAGCTTTTCACGGACGGAAGGCTTTTCTTCGGCTGATTTGGAAATACCCTTATCAGATTTACCATCGACCTCGGCGGAGCTTTGCCTTGACGGAGGGTTTTTGTCCGTCTTGGCGACCGTGGGGTTTTCGTGAGATGCCCCGTCCTTCTGAATGGGCTTTCCCATTGCTTCCTCCACAATTTTTTCGCCCTTTGATTTGGTCGGCACTTCGTTTGCAAGCTCCTCACGCTGGGCAATGCTCTTTTCCGCATTGGCAACGATGGAACCCTTATCAACATTGCCGAGTTCAAATCGGTCGAAGATACGCTGAATTTTAGAAGCGTCCTCCGCACGGGCGATAATATCCACCGGGGCGTTATCGTCCTTGCTGTATTTGTCCCTCAGCACACAGTAAAGCACACCGTACTTCTTTGCCTGTTCGGTAAACTTCTTCAGGTCTTTATTCGGAACGGAAAAGACCTTGAGTTCCTTTCCCGATTTGAGCATATTGGTAAGGCGTGCTTTGCCTTTGGTTTTCTGTTCCTGCTTCAGCACAGAAACAAGAAGAACGGTCAGCTCCTTCGCCGCCGTTCCCGTTAGTTTTGCAGCTACTTCAAAGCCTTCAAGCGAAAGCCTGACAACCTGTTCCGCTGCGTCACCGCCTGTGTTCATAATCACGGTTCTCCTTTCTGTTGTTCTTGATTTTTTCTTCATCTGCAAGCACCGCATTTAAGTTCTCCCGCATAACGCCGGAGCGCTCAGCGATACCGTCACAGAGCCGAACTTCCTTGCGAAGTTCTTTGAGTCTTTCGGACAAGGCTGAAATCTGTTGCTTTTTGCCGGACAGCAAATCATCATCAATATTTACTTTTCGTATTTCGTTTCGGAGATGTGTTCTGTCGGCAGTAAGGGTTTTGATTTCGTCCTCCACCTTTGACTTATATGAGAAAAGCTGCTCGGAGGTAGAGATGTGTTCTCTGCCGAGCAGCCTTACCTGTGCGGTTATTTGGTCGAGCTTCATCAGATCTTCACGGAGAAGATAATGAAGCCGAGCCGGATTTTGTTTTTGATACTTCGGCAAATAGCCGAGCTTATAGCAGTAATGAAGGTACAGTCCGTACAGCCCGCCGATCTTTCGTATCTTATGCTCCCGTGTCAAAAGGACATATTGCTTCGGGCGGTAGTAATAGCCTTTTTGAAACGGCTCTAACCGAACCCTGTTCCGGTTTTCATAGATACGCTCCTTTATGCGGTCGAGGGAATAGTCCTCACCGAGCCTTGTCAGTCGGATATTCTTTTGGTATCCCTTTACCCTTAGTACCTGATACTTGTGGTTCGGGGAATCGTCAAAGGACGCCCCCATCTGACGGAGAATATATTTGAAATCGGCATAACTGTTGCTCTTTGAAATCGCTTCATCAATCACAGCTTTTGCAGAGTCCACATAGTTGGGCATCCCTGCTTCGTGGAGCTTCCTGGCATAGTAGTTTTTGCCTGTGCCACGCTTCGGATTTTCAATCACATCAAGCTGGTGCTGTCTGCAAAGCTCGTCTGCAATGTGCCGGAAATACCGCCAATGCTTCTCGTTGTTCTGCATTCGCTTTCCGTCAACAAAGGAAACGGAGTTCACAACAAAGTGGCAATGCAGGTGCTTGGTGTTCAGGTGGGTTGTTACCACAACCTGAAATCTGTCGCCCCACACACGCTTGGCAAATTCCGTCCCGATCTGCTGTGCCAGTTCGGGAGTGATGTTCGGTTCGTCCTTAAAGCTCAGATACCCGTGATAAGCTTGGATACAGTCGCATTTGTCAAACTGCTCCTTAACCGTTACGAACTGGTCACGGGCAGTCGAAGCATTACAGTTAATGCCGCCTACATAAAACTCTCGCTCGGTCTTTTCCTCGTCCTTGGCGTACTGCAAAACATCGGCAAGCGCCTGATACTGCTCCGGCGAATATTCTTTTGCCGCCGTCTTTTCGGGATTGGTCGCATAGTCAATCACTTGGTCAAGGCGGGATGTCACTTTCCATATCTTGCTTACTGCCATTTCATCTCACTCTTTTCGGGACGGAGAAACTGTCGCTCCACATCCGCCTGAAACTTATGCCAGCGATCGGCTTCCTTCTGAAGTTTCTGTGCATCGACAAAGCTGAGTGAGTTTGCCTGTGCCGCAAGCTGATTGATGTTGTTGCCGATAGAGGATAACTGACGCATCACATCATAGAAACGCTCGTCAGGTCGCTCCTTCGGCTCGTACCCACGCACAAGCAATCTCACAAGTGCGGCTTCGGTCAGGCAGGTTTTCTTGGCTTTCTTTTGCAAGTCCTGTGCTTCGTCACGGGAAAACCAAAACTGCTTCTTAACAGTTCTTCTTTTCATTTGCTTCGACCTCCTTTTTCATAGAATCAGTTTTGTAAAGTCGGTTGATTTGCAGACAGCACATAAAGACAACGCCTATACAGCCGCCAAGCAAAAGTCCGACGATAAAGAAGATAAATTCTGTCATATAGAAAATCCTTTCTTAATGGGGTATTAGGGGCAACCCCTAACAAGCGATTTACTGTTTTTTGCCCGATAGGAGTAAAAACAGTCTGCTTGCTAAGATAATGCAGACTCTCCGGGTTGCCCCGTTTCTCTTTGAGATCAGCGTTCCGCTTCTTTGGTTTTAGGCTTAAAAGGGACGGCGACTATCTCGCCGTTTACCTTTGCAATGCGTTCGGGATATTTGAATTTTTCCTTGTACTTCTCCGCAAGGTTCTTCGGCAAACTCTGAAAGTTTTCCGATTCGATAGGTGCATAAGCGATAAAGAACTGCCCGAAAATGATGTCGAGCATTTCACGGGAGTTCTCTTTCATATAGCACTTTTCAATCTTCCAACCGTTCTCGCCGCCGTGTTCGGCAGACATATATCCGTCCAAACGCAGGCAGGGATCAGTCCCGTCAAGGCAGGAAGCATAGATGGAATAGCCGCCCATGCCGGACTGAAACGCTTTATTGTTTGAGCTGATTACATAGGTTCTGGACTCCTCGCTGTACGGTTTATCGAAGCTATCCTCGGTAAAAACGACATACCCGGTGAGGTGTTCCCCACGGTTATTCTCAGCTTCTCGGAAGCGTTTTGTCATCTCCTGATAGCTCATTTCCACCGTTTCCGGCTCGGCATAAACGGCACGGTTTGGCAGCATACCGTTCATCTTGCTTTCATCATTACAGATGATTGCGACCTCGTCCTCAAAGGGCATATATTCTTCAATATCGCCGCCGACAATTTTCTGCATTGCTTCAAGGCTGTCCTCAATTTCAATCATCTTCGGGTACTTGTTCGGCTCAACAAGCAGTACGGAAATCATATTTTTCTTTTCCGTATCCGTAAAAGTCCTGCCGAGCTGACAGTCCTTCGGCTCAAAATCTATGGGCTTAAAGCCGACGCTGTCGCAGAAATAAAAGCAATGCGGGTGCATCGGATCTTCCATAACCTCCACCACATCGGACACCGAAAGGGAACGGTCTTTGTACCCTTCGGGGTGGTTCAGATTAAACATCTGATACACATCTTCGAGGGTTTGGCAGTCAACCTCGCCGTCAAAAACCTTATCGTAGATTTTGGCATTGACAGCTTGACTGCCTTGCAGCTTTTCCAAAAGCTCGTATCTCATAAAGGCGACATTGTTGGTGTCACGCTTCATATTAACCTGATAAATTCGTATATTCATCGTTCAAAACTCCTTTGCTTTGATTTGTAAATTCCTAATTTCATACAAAGAAAGTCATTGAAGTCCTTGCCGAATTTCGGTGGACTGTCAATGACTTCATAGCGGTCGGACAAAATGATTTGAAGCGCCTGCGACGCTTTTCTTCCGACCTCATCATTATCGAAGTGAAGCACGATCCGCTTGATTTCCGGGTGACTTTTTAAGAACCCTTCCACCGCTGCGGGGACTTTGCTTTCTTCGATTTTTTCTCTCGGTGCGTAAACACCGGCAAGGGAAACAAGGTTTTCTTTTCTCCAATCATCTCCGTTCATCTTGATTAAGGTCGCATAGGAAAGAGCGTCAATCGCACATTCGTACAGGTGGACTTCTGAATTGTTTGAGCCTTCAAGACGGAAAGAATAGTGCTTGTCACTGCCCGATGCGTCACCCATAAGTCTTGAATTGTTGGTGGCTCGGTAGGCGGCATAGCGTGGCGTTCCTTTCTCGTCCTTGCCGACAAACACGGCATTGTGATATGGCAGGCTCTCAAAAATCAGCCCCTTTTGTATGCAGTGCGTGATGATTTCATAGTCGATGCCCCTGCTGAAAAGATACTCTGTAATCCTATCTGTGGAAGCACTTTTAGGGGGCAGTTTGAGTTCTTTTGGCGTTTCTTTTTTGGGAGTGCAGTAATCGGTCGGAAGTGCAACCTTGCAGCCCATAATCGTTTCTACGGCTTCAAGAAAGGAAAGACCTTTGACCTTTACAAGATAATCGAGGGCAGAATTGCCCCCGATACCTCTTGACCACCACATCCATTTGCCGTTGGAAATCTTCAAGCTGTCGTGGGTGCGGGTGGTGTAGGTGTTACCGGAAAACCTCACAAGCTCATTCGGCTCATAGGCTCTCAGGTAAGTGAGTAAGTCCATCCGCCTTGCTTCCGTAATGATTTCCGGTGCAATATACGGCATTTACTTCACCTGCTTTCACGCTGTTTTTCTCTGCGCTCTTTTACAACATCTTTGGCAGTATCGTCAATCGAGTCGCGCAGCATAGCTGTCCCGGATACATCCGATTTGAGCCAGTCCTGATACGCTCTGTCCAGAGGGTATTTTTCGAGATACAGTGCCTTTGCTTCTTTCTGATCACGCTGGCTATCCTCCAAAATGCAAAGAATGTTTTCCTTTATGACTTTCTCATAAGCTCTCTCAATGACCTGTTCACTCGGCAATTCTTTCAGCTCGGCAATCAGATCATCGTATTCTTTCTGCGCCTTTTCATAGAGCAGATCGTTATAATCAACCGCCATTTTCATCAACTCCTTTCATCGTTCACGGTCTTTGCTTTTCGGCGTCGGTTCTTCGTCGCCCTCATCAGGCTCGCCGCCGACAATCTCATTCTCACGCTTATCCACATTGAGAAGTGCGTTGAGTTCGTTCAGTCTTGCAGTTTTAGTTTTGAGTTCTTCTTCCTGATTGAACGGTTTTTCCACATCGACCTTTGCCGTTTCAAACTGTGTTTTAACATTTTCAAGCTCCTGTTCGTTTATTTCCAAACGCTTCGGAAGTCCCTCAAGGGCGTTATCCAAACGGGTAATATTACCGAAGGTATCTGTTCCGAGCGACACGGAATAACCGAGTTCGCCCTTGAGCTTGACCTTATATTCCTTTTCAAAGGTGTCAAAGGACAGCTCTGTCTGAAAGCCACGGTACTCTCCGAGAGGAACCGGATCGGGACTCGTCATAGCCTGACACGCATCAAGAATTGCATTGCCGGCGTCCGCTTTCTCAGAATAAAAAACACCCTTGATCGTCATTCCGATAAAGCTATCGTCAAGCGGTTTCGGGTGCTGTTTTGCTCTCTCTATATCGGATTTCAAGCCCTCTATCGTATCAGTCCGTCTTGCGATTTCCTGCGGATAGAACTTGATGATCTTATCTTCAAGAGCATATTTTTCAGAGAGGAAATTGGATTTAAGCAGGCGCAATTTCTGCACCTGAATATCCAAGTCCATTTTCTCTTTGATATACGGATTGCCCGTCGCAAGCATTTTGATTTCAGCATAGGACAGTGCGGTTTCGTCAATATCCTCGCAGGAACGGACGGGCGATTTGCTCGTCATAATCTGCGAAGCGAACTTCTGCTTTCCCTCCACAAGCTGGTAGAGGTAAGCGTCGAAGGTTTCCTCGGTCACGAAGCGGTAAATATCTACCTCAAGGTTTTCGTTGCCCTGACGGATACTTCTGCCGAGTCGCTGTTCCAAATCGGAAGGTCGCCAAGGGCAGTCAAGGTCGCTGGATGCGGCAAGTTTATTCTGCACATTCGTACCTGCACCCATCTTCTGAGTGCTGCCCATAAGGATACGGACATCACCTTTGCGAACTTTTTTGAACAGCTCCAGCTTCTTTGCTTCGGTGTCCGCTTCGTGAATGAATTTTATTTCTTCGGCGGGTACTCCACGCTCTATGAGTTTCTTACGAATGTCATCATACACGGAGAAATTGCCGTCGTTTTTCGGAGTGGAAAGGTCACAGAAGAATAACTGCGTCAGCCGTTTTTCCTTTCCTTTTTCCCAAGTTTCAAACATCGCGTCCACACAGGCGTTCAGCTTACTGCCCTCAAAGTCGGGGAGCATTGGGTTGATAAGCCGTTGGTCAAGAGCCAGCTTTCTGCCGTCGTTGGTGATTTTCAGCATATTATCTACGCTTGCGTCCACCATACCGTTGCGGACTTTTTCTGCTCGCTCTGCAAGCTCGGCTACCATCTGCTTTTGGATTTCAGACGGCTTAACCGAGATATTGTGATAGACTGCTTTCGGCACAGGCAAGTCAAGCATATCTGCGGTTTTAATGTCCGCAACCTCTTTGAACATCGCCATAAGTTCGGGAAGGTTATAGAACCTTGCAAACCTTGTCTTTGCTCGGTAGCCTGTTCCTTCGGGTGTCAGCTCCACCGCCGTAACGGTTTCGCCAAAGGTAGAAGCCCAGGCATCAAAGTGTTGCAGATTGTTTTTCACGAGGGTATTGTACTGCAAATATCTCTGAATTGTGTAAAGCTCCACCATAGAATTGGAGATCGGAGTTCCGGTTGCAAATACCGTACCACGACCGCCCGTAATCTCGTCAAGGTAGCGGCACTTCATAAAAAGGTCGCTGGATTTCTGAGCTTCGGTCTGTGCGATACCGCCGACATTCCTCATTTTGGTGTATAAAAACAATGGTGATAGGTAATCCTTTGAAGCAATCTCCAGATTTTCCCCCACCTCACGCCGGGCGTGCACCTTTCAGCGCAC
>NZ_CAXUBY010000040.1:0-28151 GCF_964249515.1 Eubacterium sp. 3_1_31 | reverse complement strand
GCTTTTACTAGCACTTGTTTTTGTCATGCTTTTTCAATCTTTTTCAAAAATGCTTGACTTCTTAATAGTTAGCTCCTATAAATGAAAAAAGCGACTTTTTTTATGACCGAAATAATCGGTTTCCAATTCTTCATGATGTACAACATGCAAAGGATTTCGATAACATAAACAATCACATACATCCTCACCACAAATCTTCAAAGCTTCTTTATAAGCTGCCTGAAACATCATCTGTCTTCTTCCTGCATCGTGATGAGCATCTGATGCGATAAAGTGACAAAGATTTCGATGTAACAACTTCTTAGCATGTTTCTGACACGTCTTACCAAAACAGCCACAAATACTTGATGCGTTGATTTGCAAATAGCACCCTAATTCCACCCATCTTTGGATCCTTTCTATATCTAGCTTTTGGGGAAAATAACGTTCAATATGTGCGATGATCGGAACATATCCTGCAAGTATCAGTTCATATAGTCGTTCTTCCACCATAAACTCATCACCAAGTTCATTCCTGCATGAAAATTCACATAAGACATAATCTGAACCTGCTAATGTAAGCATTTGCTTTTTTGGCAAACTTTTCGCAAAATCAGTATTTAATAAAAATTCACATCCACAGTATCCTTGTATGCCATATTGTTTTGCTAGATCAATACACTCTTGAAGACGATGTTTCATGAATGTCATGGACATTACCGTGTCTTCTCTTTCACAATAATGTGGTGTAAAAATAACGCGTTCTATATGCTCTTTCACACAACTCTGAAGACACTTATTGGTTTCTTCCAGTGATTGCGAACCATCATCTAACCCCCAACACATATGATTATGTATATCAATAAATCTCATAGGGTGCTCCTTTAATATCTTTAAAATATCGTGGCGATATCTATTATGTTATACCTTGTTGCATAGTGGTGATTTCTTAGGAAATCGCCTTTTTTTTGTACTTTATTTGCATAAATCTATAGAATACACAATAAAAACGACATATTCAAAAAAGTATAACTAATTGTATACAACCATTGATATAATACTCCTAAAACCTCATCTTGTAAATATTATTTCCAATTTTTGGAAATTTTTGTTTATCTTTTACAAAAAAACCAGCATGCTTAGGATATGATGTCATATCCTATCAAACTGGTTTTGTTAATTTATTATGCGTGTTTTAAAACTACACTTTCTACTAAATGTCCAATTTTCTCACAAGAATCACAAGCTAATTCCATGCGATCATAAATAGATTTCCAACGAATCACTTCTACTGGATCAAGGACATCGCTAAACAATTCTCTGGTCGCTTTGGCGAACAAAGTATCGCCTTGCCCTTCCAGATGATTCACCCGCTTGATACAATCCATAATATTATTGTTGTACTGAATCTTTTCAAATTCCTTCATCATTTCACGAACCGCATCACAGCACATGACAATGACCTTTCCATACGCCATGGCTGCTTCTTGTACTTCTTTCACATTATAGATATAAAGGCCGATAGAAACATCTTCCACCATATCCACCATATCATCCAACGCATTACTTAACGCCACAATATCTTCGCGATCCATAGGAGGACGCGAATCTTTTGCTAATACGGTCATAATTTCATGACGACGTAAATCAGCCTCATGCTCAATGCGATGCATTTTCTGTAAATGTACATTAATGGCATTCGGTTGGTAGTCTTTCATCATCTTCATCAATTCAAAAGCCGCCTGATAAGCACATTCTGTCATCAGTTGATATGCCTGAAAATAGTTGTACTTTTTCTTTTTGATCATTCTCATATACCTCTTTATCTATCCCAATTTCCTGATGAAAGGAAATCTTAGAATATTCTATCATAAACGCATATACTATACAATCTGATTCACTCAAAATATGTACTAATTTAAAAGTTCTTTCACATATTTCAATACATCTTTACCCTGAACCCAAATATCCGGAGAAATCCCCTCATATTCACTGGCATACGCTTCAGGAAAGTCCCCATATAAATTTCCAAACATGATCTGCAAACCACTTTTATCTAAATAAAAAGTTGACATCGCACTGCCACTAATTGCTCCTGCGCTCGGCATTCCAATAAAGATCACATTTTCCATCGTATGCAATTCATCTATCAGCATTTCACTGGCGGATGCACTGGTTTCATCTTGCAAGACCAATAACATACTTTTATTCTCAATCAGCTTTTTTCCCATATAAGGCTCTTCTATGTATAATAAGTTATCATGTTTCTGATAATTGCCATCTTCTAATAAAGATGCTAAGGATTGATCAGTTTCCTCATCCATCAGCTGTTTGAACTTTTCTTCATGCAATGGCAGTCGCAGTATTCGTGTTCCATAACCACTTATGCGCTGTTTGGCATAGCTATGCGACCACGCATAACTCAACATTGCATTACCTCCGGGATTGCCCCGTAAATCTAAAATGGCAAGCGGTTTTTGGGAGAATTGCGCTGCCCTTGCTAAAAAAGTTTCGGCATATTGTGCATACGTATCACTGGCTCTGGGATATATCATTTTTGTAATATGCAGATAAGGAATACCTTGCACGATTTTTTCTGTAAGAATATCCTCACTACGCTTCATCTGTTCCACTTTTTCCATAGCTACCTTACGCTCACTTCCATCTGCATAGCGCATGGATAAGTGCGTAATGTTTTTTCTGCTTCGATAAAACAGTTGATAAGAAATGCTGCCATCCTTATGCAAGACAGGCTTTAAATATGCCGCAAGATCTGCATCCTTATGGATACGCACAATGCGTTTTTGATTAGATTGATCATAATAACCATCCTTCTTTTTCACATATGCCTTTTTTTGATAGTGTACCCCTTGTTCGCAATACATGGTATAGCTTTCATGCAAAGGCTCAAAATCAATTTGAAAATGAACATCTTCGATAAAAGAAAGTTGTTTTCTTAATACTTCACCTAACACTGTTTTCTTAATCTTTGCGTATTTCTTTATCTGTTTATCTACCATTTGCTTTGCTTCTTGGAAGCGCGCATCTCCATATATAGGATATTTCCCATACAATGCCTTCAAAGTAAAGAAAACATCTTCTACATCCTGTAGGGCTTCTTGCTGTGTCACACTTTCTTCACCATTCGTTTTTGCCCCATGTGCAATGACATAATCCATTGCTCGATAATACGCTTCACTGCTATTGGCATATGGTGAAAAAGCATCGGTTTGTATCGGATTTGGGATAATTTGTGCATGCGCTGCATTGACATATTTCTTATACTCCTGCAACACCTGGGGTACTTTTTCATCTTTTACTTTCGCTGTACAGGCACTCAAGCATAACACACAGCATAAACAGACCCATAATTTTCTCATCGTTTTCCTACTCCTTTTTATTCCATATCTATAGCCTTTTTATACCTTGATCAACAAATTGTTCTTCCCTATGTTTGAACGTATGCTTTTATTTCTTTTAACACAGACGCAATATCCTTTTCAATTACGAGTGATTGTTTTGCCAACTGCATGGGACAATATGCTTCCAATTGGTTGATGATAACATAATATGCCTGTGGATTTTCATGAACGAATTGCCAAAAAGGATATTTAATGATGCCCGGAGTATTATTCCCTACTCCTAATTCTAAATATACAATGTGATCATCTTTATGCTGCTTGAGAAATTGCTGATATCGTTTTTGTGCGGCATGCCAACCTGCATCCTCACAAAAATTAGCATCACAGCGTAGATTTACTGTCATAGGAGCATGGCAATAGGGACAATAAGGAATCAATTCTTTGGGAATGCAACGCTTTTTTTGCTGCATAACCATCTGCCGTATCACTTTCTCATTATCATACGTCTTGGCATGACAATTGCGTGAACATTGAAATAAGCCATAATCGCCCTGGGTATAAAATAACCGTTCTTTCGCAAATCCATGCAATTGAAACTGATGATCCACATTCGTCGTAATGACAAAATAATCCTTATCTTTGACAAGGGATAACAGATCTGCATAGACCGTATTTACCTGAGCAGCATAGCGATTATGATAAATATGTCGGCTCCAATATCCCCAATATTCTTCCAATGTCGCAAAAGGATAAAACCCTGCTTCATACATATTAGTAAAATGATAAGCATCTATAAAGTCTTGAAAATAACGACGAAACCGTTCACCATCATAACGCAAACCGGCTGCGGTAGATAAGCCAGCTCCGGCACCTATTAAGATTGCATCTGCCTCTTGTAACAGCGCATGCAGCTTTTCAATGTTGGAGATAGGTTTGATAAATGCGTTCGTCTTCGTCTTTAAATACATTAAAGATCACCTTCATTTCATAATTGGTTTCTTGTAAATAGGTTTTCACCGTATGAATAGCAATAGCGGCGGCTTCATCATTAGGAAAATGAAAAACCCCAGTGGATATGCAACAAAATGCGATGGAAGTCAGATGATACTGTTGTGCTAAGCTAAGACAAGAGCGATAGCAAGCTGCCAGTTGTTGCTTCTGCGTATCTGTGACATGTCCATATACGATAGGACCTACCGTATGCAATACATAGGTTGCCGGAAGATGATATCCTTTGGTTATCTTAGCTTTTCCTACAGGCTCTTCCTGCCTTTGTTTTCGCATGATGGCAGCACACTCCTGACGTAATTCTATACCGGCAAAAGTATGAATGGCATTGTCAATGCAACCATGACAAGGTTGAAAACATCCTAACAATTGTGCATTCGCAGCATTCACGATTGCATCCGCTTGTATTCTTGTGATATCACCTTTCCATAAATAAAGATTCTTATCATAAGCCTGCATTTGCGCTATGGTAACGATACCCTTTTGGTGTTTTATTGCTTCTAACACTGCCTTTTCATGGTATAAAAAAGCATCAGATACCGGCTTCGGTTCTCTTACATTCACTAAAGAGCGATATAGTCGGAAACATTCTTCTTCCTGTTGCGGCATGGAAATGTCCCTATAAGCTTCATTTTCTTCTAATAGATATTTGATAAGCCATTGTAAATGTTCTTGCATATGATCACTTGCCTTTCTTTATGTAATCATAACGCGTTTCATAGCATTTGCAAAGCAAGCAGTTTATAAGTTCGCCATTATAAACAAACCTGCGTTAGAATCAATATACAAAAGGTGTCACATCAGACACCTTTTGTATTCCTGTGTTTTTTATTCGCATATCAACATGCATCGGCTAATTCATTCATCGAAATCGTGGTAAAATTCATTGATTCTAGCACCTTCAACATCGCATTGGCAGTATCGAAGCTGGTAAAACAGCTCACACTGTTTTCTGCTGCTACACGGCGTATCAAGAAGCCATCCATAGTCACTTCTTTCTTTTGTGACATGGTATTGATGACATAATTGACATAACCTTTACGGATGACATCTAACACATTCTCCATGGCTTCCTCATGCGCATCAATTTTCTGCACGGTTTTCACATATAAACCATGTGCTTGTAAGTAATCAGCTGTTCCTTTGGTTGCCAGTATGCCATATCCGATGGCTGAGAAGCGTTTGGCTATCAAAAGTCCTTCTTCTTTGTCCTCATCGGCGATGGTCAATAAGACATTGCCATGTGTAGGAATCTTTACACCACTTGCCAACAATGCTTTATATAAGGCTTTTTCCAGTGTTACATCTCCTCCCAAAGCTTCACCGGTGGATTTCATTTCCGGACCTAATACGGTATCAACACTGCGCAGCTTAGCAAACGAGAAGACCGGTGCTTTGACAAAGACACGTTGACTTTCTGGTCGTATACCTTCTGTATAGCCCTGTTCTTTTAAAGAATGACCAAGTGCACAGCGTGTTGCCACATGACTCATAGGTACTCCGGTAATCTTGGATAAGAACGGTACGGTACGAGAAGAGCGTGGATTTACTTCAAGGACATAGACCTGTTCTGCTTTATCGATGATAAATTGAATATTATATAAACCAATGAAATGGAAACCTTTGCCGATACGAATCGCATAATCCACGATCGTATCTTTCACCTTTTGTGAAACGGTTTGCGCTGGATAGACCGAAATGGAATCTCCGGAGTGAATACCGGCACGTTCGATATGCTCCATGATACCGGGAATATACACCTGCTCACCATCACAGATAGCATCAATTTCCATTTCTTTTCCCACAATATATTTATCTACCAAGATAGGCGCATCGTGGCTGATTTCTTTTACCGCCGTTGCCATATATATCTTTAAATCAGCATCGTTATGCACGATTTCCATAGCACGGCCGCCAAGTACATAGCTTGGACGCACCAGCACCGGATAACCGATCTTATTCGCAATGACTAAGGCTTCTTCAACCGTCACGGCGGTTTCCCCGGTTGGCTGTGGAATATTCAGCTTATGCAGCATTTTTTCAAATGCATGTCGATCTTCGGCACGATCGATGTTTTCTAAGGACGTACCTAAAATCTTTACCCCGCGTTTTACGAGCTGATCGGCTAAGTTGATAGCCGTCTGCCCACCAAATTGGACAATAACCCCTAAAGGCTGTTCTAAATCAACCACATGCATAACATCCTCAATGGTTAATGGTTCAAAATACAATTTATCAGAGATAGAGAAATCGGTGGATACTGTTTCCGGATTGTTGTTGATAACGATGGCTTCATAACCACATTCACGCAAGGTCATGACACAATGAACCGTCGCATAATCAAATTCAACACCCTGTCCGATACGAATCGGTCCACTGCCTAATACGATGATTTTTTGACGATCACTGCGTATAGATTCATTTTCATCTTCATAAGTGGAATAAAAATATGGTGTAGCACTCGCAAATTCCGCAGCGCAAGTATCTACCATCTTATACACCGGACAAATACCGTGTTGTTTTCGCAAGTCATAAACAGCTTTTTCTTCCATGCCCCAACTACGAGCTATAAAACTATCCGCGAAGCCACAGCGTTTGATTTCCCATAAGATTTGAATATCCTTTGGATGTTGTTTCATACGTTCTTCTAAGGCGATGATGTGGGCAAATTTTTCTAAAAAGAAGGTATCGATCTTGGTAATATCATGAATGCGTGACAAGCTTTCTTTTCTTCGCAACAATTCGGCAATACCAAACATGCGCTGATCATCTTTTATCGCAATGCTATTCCACAGCTCTTCCTTTGCTTTTTCTTTGCTTTCTTTATTTTCGATATGATCACATTTCATTTCCAGTGAGCGTATCGCCTTTAAGAAGCTTTCTTCAAAACATCTTCCAATTGCCATAACTTCCCCGGTTGCCTTCATCTGGGTACCTAAACGACGATCGGCATGAGGGAATTTATCAAAAGGGAAACGTGGCAGCTTCGTGACAACATAATCTAACGCCGGTTCAAAACAAGCATAGCTGGTATTGGTAATTGGATTGATGATTTCATCTAAGGTAAGACCTACCGCAATTTTCGCTGCGATTTTGGCAATCGGATAACCGGTTGCTTTTGAAGCCAGCGCACTGGAACGTGATACCCGAGGATTTACTTCAATGATGTAATATTTAAAAGATGCAGGATCCAAAGCTAACTGCACATTACAGCCACCGCAGATCTTTAAAGCGCGGATAATCTTTAAACTGGCATTGCGCAGCATCTGATGCTCACGATCACTCAATGTCTGTACCGGTGCTACGACCATTGAATCTCCTGTATGTATTCCCACCGGATCGATATTTTCCATATTGCAGACGACGATGGCATTATCATGTGCATCCCGCATGACCTCATATTCGATTTCCTTAAAACCGGCAATACTACGTTCAATTAAGCATTGCTGTACCGGAGAAAGTTTTAGACCATTTTCGGTGATGATACGTAGTTCTTCTTCTGTATCCACAAAGCCACCACCGGTTCCTCCTAAGGTATAAGCAGGACGTACAACAAGCGGATAGCCAATCGTTTGGGCAAAGGCAAGTGCTTCTTCTACAGTATGAACAATGGCACTTTCCGGTACCGGTTCTTTGATTTCATACATCAATTCACGGAATAATTCACGATCTTCCGCCTGGTTGATAGCGGTTAAATCAGTACCTAAGATTTCTACACCATATGCATCCAGAATTCCTGAATTGGCTAGCTCTACCACCAGATTCAAACCAGTCTGTCCACCCAAGCTTCCTAAGATAGCATCAGGACGTTCCTTATAAATGATGCGGCTGGCAAATTCAACAGTCAAAGGTTCCATGTATACGCGATCGGCAATCGCGGTATCTGTCATGATCGTTGCCGGATTAGAATTGATCAATATGACTTCATAACCTTCTTCTTTTAAAGATTGGCATGCCTGAGAACCGGCATAATCAAATTCCGCCGCCTGGCCAATGACGATTGGACCAGAACCAATCACCATGATTTTTTTAATATCTGTACGCTTTGGCATATTACACACGCTCCTTTTCCATCAGTTCCATAAATTGGTCGAATAAATAATTGCTGTCTTCCGGTCCGGGAGCAGCTTCCGGATGATATTGTACACTGAAGATCGGATAGCGCTGATGACGCACACCTTCCACACTTTTATCATTTAAGGCTTGATGACTCATCACCAGTTCGCTATTTTCCAAACTTTCCGCTTCTACTGCATAGCCATGATTCTGTGATGTCATTTCAACTTTGCCGGTTGCTAAATTCATGACCGGATGATTACAACCACGATGTCCGAATTTCAACTTCACGGTATTGGCTCCACAGGCTAAGGCAATCAGCTGATGTCCTAAACAAATTCCAAAGATGACGACCTTTCCCATCAATTCTCGTATGGTCTGTATCGCAACTTGCATATCCTTAGGATCACCAGGACCATTGCTGAGCATTACCCCATCCGGATGCAAGGCTAAGATGGCTTCTGCACTTGTATCGTATGGCATAACGATCAAATCACAATGACGTTTTGATAATTCACGAATGATGCCATGCTTAGCACCAAAATCCAACAATACGACCTTTTTCCCTCGTGATGGAATCGGAAAAGGTTTTTGCGTGGATACACGCGCCACTTGATCATGCAGATACGGTGTTGCTTTTAACATCTTTACCGTTTCCTCAACATTCGCATCTGAATCTGCCAAAATGGCCCGCATCGTTCCACTGTTGCGCAGTTTGCGAGTGATTGCTCTGGTATCCACACCGGCAATGCCTGGAATATGTTTTTGTTTTAAAAAGGTATCTAAGCTCATATCCCCGCGAAAATTGCTAGGTGTTTCACAGTATTCTCTGACCACAAAGCCAAAGACAGCGGGATCCAAACTTTCAAAATCATCTCGATTGATGCCATAATTTCCAATGAGCGGATAGGTCATCAAAACGATTTGTCCGCAATAGGATAAGTCACTCAATACCTCCTGATAACCGCTCATTCCGGTATTAAACACAAGTTCACCGACCTGATAAGTATCATCACCAAAGGCGATCCCTTCATAGACACTGCCATCTTCTAAAATTAATTTTCGTTTTTGCATAACCGTATCCTCCTGTTTGCTTGCCTTACATGTAAGGACTTACATTTCTTTTTTCCACCAAAAAGGCATAGACGCTATCAAATAGTGCTATGCCCCTTTGCTTTACTTCTTCATCCAAGATTCATCTTTTGGATCTTTTTTCCATGCTTTTAATTTTTCAAGATCATTTTCCTTGATGTACGCATTTTCTAAAGCTACATCAATCAAGACATCATAGTTACTTAATGTCTTAAAGCTGCATGCGATAGAATCAAACAATTCACTGCTTGCTGGTAACAGATAGGTAAAGATAGCCACAACACCCAATACCTCAGCACCTGCTTCACGCAAAGATAAGATGACATCCTTTACGGAACCACCGGTAGAAATTAAATCTTCTACAACAACGACTTTCGCACCTTTTTCGATCTTTCCTTCGATCTTATTTCCTTTGCCATGTGTCTTATTGGAACTACGTACATAGCCAAATGGTTTTTCCATCTTATCCGCAACCATTGCACCCCAAGGAATACCGGCAGTAGCTGTACCAACGATGACTTCTGCTTCACTGTATTCTTTCTGAATCAATTCAACAAAGCCCTGTACAACGACACTGCGTTTTTCAGGAAAGGATAATACCAAACGGTTGTCACAGTAGATGGGACTTTTAATACCGCTTGCCCAAGTGAATGGATCATTTGGCTGTAAGGATACTGCCTTAATATCTAACAGGTTTTTCGCAACTGTTTTTTCTATGCTCATCTTATTTTCCCTCCATGATTGCTTCTATTTCGTTATATGTCTTATATGGATCTTCACTCTTGGTGATACTGCGGCCTACGACGATATAGTCACAGCCTTCTTCTTTGGCAAACTGTGGAGTAGCCACACGTTTTTGATCATCCTTAGAATCAGAGCTTAAACGAATGCCTGGGGTTACCGTTAAAAAGTCAGCCCCGCATGCTTCATGAATGGCTCGTGCTTCATGCACGGAACAAACCACACCGTCTAAGCCGCTTTCCTTTGCCAATTTAGCATAGGAAATAACGACATCCTTCACATCTCCGGGAATCAACAATTCTTCATTCATAGCTTCCTGTGAAGTGCTGGTTAACTGTGTGACTGCGATACACAAAGGACGTTTGCCATTGACAGCTCCTTCGTTTAAGCCTTCCATGGCTGCCTTCATCATCGCACTGCCACCGGCCGCATGCAAGTTTACCACATCCACATCCAGCTTTGCCAGATTCTTCATTCCGTTTTTTACCGTGTTTGGAATATCGTGCAATTTCAAATCAAGAAAGATTTTATGCCCTCTTGCCTTGATTTCACGAATCATTTCAAAACCAAACGCATAGGTCAATTCCATTCCAACCTTTACATAGATAGGTTTATCAAACTTATCAAGAAAATTCATCACATCTTCTTTTTTTGAAAAATCCAATGCTACCATCGTTCTGCTCATTACTTAAAACTCCTTCCTACAGCTTCTTGTAAACTGTTTACCCCATAGGTTTCAAGAACCTTTGGCAACTCTTCAATTATTTTAACACAACAGTAAGGATCAATAAAGTTCTGCATGCCAACTTCAACAGCACTTGCCCCGGCATATAAGAATTCTAAGACATCTTCTGCTCTGGTAATACCCCCAACTCCGATGATCGGGATGTTAACAGCCTGGGCTACCTGATACACCATACGAATGGCTACCGGTTTGATAGCAGGTCCACTTAAGCCTCCGGTAACATTCGCCAAGATTGGTTTTCCGGTATGCAAATCTAAGCGCATGCCCATCATCGTATTGATCATGACCAAGCCATCGGCTCCCGCTTCTTCTACCGCTTTCGCAATCTCGACAATGTTGGTAACATTCGGAGATAATTTCACGTAGACCGGCTTATTCGCTGCTGCTTTGGCCATTTTGGTTACTTTGGCAGCCAGTTCAGGTGTTGTGCCTAAACCGATACCGCCATGTTTAACATTCGGGCAACTGATATTTAATTCATAAGCTTTAACAACCTGTGAAGCATTCAGTTTCTCAATGACCTCAACGTATTCTTCTTCACTGGCACCTGCTACATTGGCAATGATTTCCGTATCAAACTGTGCCAGCCATGGCAGTTCTTTTTCCAAGATAACATCGACACCGGGATTTTGTAAACCAATGGCATTTAACATGCCACTTGGTGTTTCCGCAACGCGTGGTGTCGGATTACCAAAACGTTTCTGTGGGGTAGCACTCTTTATCGCAATGCCTCCCAGTAAGCTTAAATCATATAATTCCGCAAATTCACGGCCAAAGCCAAAACAGCCGCTCGCTGGAATAATCGGATTCTTCAGGTTTAATCCTGGCAGTTTTACATGTAGATCCATTAGAATTCCACCTTTCCGATTGGGAATACCGGTCCTTCCTTACAGATGCGATGATATAAGTCGGCTTCTTTTTTATCCTTTGCCACACAAGCCATACATGCCCCAATACCACATGCCATACGGCTTTCAAAAGACATATATCCTTTTTGATAAGCAGCTTCTATCGCCTTTAACATCGGACGCGGACCACAGCTATAAGTAAAATCACAAGTAATGGCATGAGCCTGAATGGCATCCATGACCGTTCCTTTTACACCATAGGAGCCATCCATCGTAGCTACAACGACATGACAGCCTAAGGCTTTAAATTCCTGTTCATAGAAGATGCTGTCCTTATCATTAAATCCTAAGACAACATGTACTTCCTTACGTAACACACGATATTGTTTCGCTAATTCATACAGCGGCGGCACACCAACGCCTCCTCCGATCAATAAGACTTCATTGCGATTTTCATGAATCGGATAGCTGCTGCCTAAAGGTCCGAAGACATCAATGGTATGATGCGCATGTTTCTTAGCTAAGGCTAAAGTGCCATCGCCAACGACCTTATAGACGATAACAAAGCCATCCGCCTCAATGCTGGAGATACTGATAGGACGACGCAGCATATAGCCATCAATCTTGATATTCACAAATTGTCCGGGTTTCATATCCTTTGCCATACCTGCCGCAATTTTCATGCGGTAGGTATCTTTGGCAATTTTTTCATTACTTTGGATAATTCCTTTTTCTTCCTGCATCTTAATCCTCCAATTCGTTCATAGAAATGGTTGTGAAGGTCTGTGCCTCCAGTACACGCAGAATGGCATTTGCCGTATCCAGTGACGTGAAACAGCTGATGTTGTTTTCAGCAGCGGCACGACGAATTTCAAAGCCATCCTGATTAGCGGTCTTGGAAATGCTCATTGTGTTGATGACATAATTGATACGTCCTTTACGAATGACATCTACCACATTCTCGCCTTCTGCTTCATTTACTTTATTTACGGTACGTACATAAATACCGTTTTCTTTTAAGAGATTTGCTGTACCCTTGGTCGCATAGATACCATAGCCGATGTTTGAGAAACGCTTCGCTATCTTTAAGCCTTCCTGCTTATCCGCATCCGCAACCGTCAATAAGACATTGCCATGCAAAGGAATCTTCACTCCACTTGCCAACAGTGCCTTATATAAAGCTTTCTCTAATGTATCATCCCCACCAAGTGCTTCTCCGGTTGATTTCATTTCTGGACCTAAGGTTGTATCAACACTGCGCAGTTTGGCGAAAGAGAAGACTGGTGCTTTTACAAAGACACGTTCACCTTCTGGATGTACGCCTTCTTCATAGCCCTGTTCTTTTAAGGAATGGCCAAGTACACAGCGGGTTGCCACATAACTCATTGGTACACCGGTAATCTTAGATAAGAATGGTACGGTACGAGAAGAACGTGGATTTACTTCCAGCACATACACTTTCTCATCTTTATCAACAATGAACTGAATATTGTATAAGCCGATGAAGTGGAAACCTTTTCCGATGCGGATGGCATACTCAATGATCGTATCCTTCACCTTTTGAGAAGCTGTTGGTGCTGGATAAACGGAGATTGAGTCACCGGAATGGACACCGGCACGCTCGATATGTTCCATGATACCTGGAATATACACATGCTCACCATCACAGATAGCATCAATTTCCATCTCTTTACCAACGATATATTTATCTACCAAGATTGGGGCATCATGACTGATTTCCTTTACCGCAGTTGCCATGTATATCTTCAAGTCATCATCGTTATGCACGATTTCCATGGCACGGCCACCTAATACATAGCTTGGACGCACTAATACCGGATATCCGATTTTATTCGCGATCACCAAGGCTTCTTCTACCGTTACCGCCGTTTCTCCCATTGGTTGTGGAATATCTAGCTTATGCAGCATTTCTTCAAATTCATGACGATCTTCGGCACGGTCGATATTTTCTAAAGAAGTACCTAAGATCTTCACACCGCGTTCTACCAGCTTATCGGCTAAGTTGATAGCGGTCTGTCCACCGAACTGCACAATGACACCTAATGGCTGTTCCAGATCGATGATGTGCATAACATCTTCAATCGTCAATGGTTCAAAATATAATTTATCGGAAATGGAGTAATCCGTCGATACTGTTTCCGGATTGTTGTTAATAACGATGGCTTCATAACCACATTCACGTAAAGTCTTTACACAATGCACCGTCGCATAGTCAAATTCGACACCCTGTCCGATACGGATAGGACCACTTCCTAACACGATGATCTTCTTATTATTGCTGGAGATACTTTCGTTTTCATGCTCATACGTAGAATATAAGTATGGGGTATGGGATACATACTCTCCGGCACAGGTATCCACATTCTTATATACCGGAATGATCTGATGCTGTTTGCGCAGTTCATATACTTCACGCTCGCTCATCTCCCATTTTCTGGCGATATAGCTATCCGCAAAGCCCATTTTCTTCGCATATCGTAAGACTTCTAAATCCCCTTTATGGGCAGCGATGACTTCTTCATAGGCAACGATATTTTTGAAACGATTTAAGAAATAGCGATCCATCTTCGTTACGTTAAAGATATCCTCTACACTAGCGCCTCTTCTTAATAGAGCGGTAATGACATAGATACGTTCATCATCACTGCGTTCTAACTTCTTCCACAGCTCTTCTTCACTTAAGGCATTGACATCCTTTTGTTCCAGATGATCGGTCTTCATTTCAAGAGAACGGATGGCTTTTAAGATAGCTTCATCAAAGGTACGTCCAATGGACATGACCTCACCGGTTGCCTTCATCTGCGTACCTAAGGTACGATCCCCTTTTGGGAATTTATCAAAGGCAAAGCGTGGGAATTTCGCAACAACATAGTCGATGCATGGTTCTACACAGGCATAGCTTGTCTGCGTAACCGGATTGATGATTTCATCCAGTGTCAGACCAACCGCAACCTTCGCAGCTAGTTTGGCAATTGGATAACCGGTTGCCTTACTTGCTAAGGCACTGGAACGTGAAACACGCGGATTGACCTCGATCACATAGTATTTAAAGGAATTTGGATCTAAGGCCAACTGGACGTTACAACCACCGCAAATCTTTAAGGCGCGAATGATCTTTAAAGCAGATGCACGCATGATGCCACATTCACGATCGGTTAAGGTCTGCGTCGGTGCTACAACGATAGAATCCCCGGTATGAATACCAACTGGATCCACATTTTCCATGTTGCAGACAACGATGGCATTATCTGCATTATCACGCATAACTTCGTATTCGATTTCTTTATAGCCCGCAATGCTTTGTTCAATCAGACACTGATGTACCGGAGAAATCTTTAAACCATTATCACAAATCGTACGTAGTTCTGCTTCACTGTGCGCAAAACCACCACCGGTACCACCTAAGGTAAAGGCTGGACGTACAACAACCGGATAACCGTTTATATTTGCGAAGTCAACGGCTTCTTCAATGGTATGCACAATGACACTTTCCGGTACCGGTTCACCGATTTCATACATCAGTTCACGGAATTTATCACGGTCTTCGGCTTTTTCAATAGCATCCAATGCCGTACCTAAAACTTCCACATGGTATTCATCTAAGATGCCGCTTTCTGCCAATTCAACGACCAGATTCAAGCCGGTCTGTCCACCTAAGCTACCCAAAATAGCATCCGGACGTTCTTTATAGATGATACGGCTGGCAAATTCCAGTGTTAATGGTTCAATGTAAACACGATCCGCAATGACTGAATCGGTCATGATCGTTGCAGGGTTAGAGTTAATCAAAACGACTTCATAGCCTTCCTCACGCAAAGAGGTACAAGCCTGTGTGCCGGCATAATCAAATTCTGCCGCCTGTCCGATGACGATTGGTCCAGAACCAATCACCATGATTTTCTTAATATCTGTTCTCTTTGGCATTCTATTCAGCACTCCTTTCCTGCATCATCTTGCAGAAATCATCAAATATATAATTGCAGTCATCTGCTCCTGGAGCAGCCTCTGGTTCAAAGGAGAAAGACAGCAATGGATAAGTTTCATGTTCACAACCTTCAATCGAATTATCATTTAATGCCTTATAAGTCACGATCAAGCCGGTTCCGATAAGGGAATCTTCCGCAATCTCATAGCCATGGTTTTGCGCCGTAAACTCAATTTTATTTTTCTTTAAGTTACGTACCGGTGAACTATTGCCATGATGGCCAACCTTCATCTTAACGACTTTTGCGCCACATGCACAAGCGATCACTTCATGACCTAAACCAATGCCCAACATTGGCAGCTTGCCTAATAAAGCTTTGCAGGTTGCAATCGTTTCCGGAATATCTTCCGGTGCCCCAGGGCCACCGCTGAAGACTACACCATCCGGATGGATTGCTAAGATATCCTCAGCACTCATATTGTAAGGCACAACAACCAAGTCACAGCCACGCATGTTAAATTCACGGATGACCGCAAACTTCGTTCCGATATCCACCATGACAACCTTTGCGCCACGTGATGGAATCGGGAATGGTTTTTGCGTAGATACCTGCTGTACTCCATCATGAGGCAATTCGCTATTTTTCAGCATGGCAACAACTTCTTCCACATTTGCATCTTCATCTGCCATGATTGCCTTTAAAGTACCATGATCTCTGATCTTACGCGTAATTTCACGAGTGTCAATATCGGCAATACCCGGGATACCTTTTAATTTCATGAAGGCATCTAACGTCATATCACTGCGAAAGTTACTAGGCTCTTCACAGTATTCTTTTACAACAAAGCCAAATACCATAGGGGAAATACTTTCAAAATCATCGCGGTTGATACCGCAGTTGCCCATTGCCGGATACGTCATCATAACGATTTGTCCATAATACGATAAATCAGAAATGATTTCCTGATAACCGCTCATACCAGTCTGAAAGATCAATTCTCCCATACGATAATTGTCAGCGCCAAAAGCAATTCCTTCATACACACTGCCATCTTCTAAAATCAAGCGTCTTTTTTTCATGCGAATTCCTCCTTCTTGTGTTCATACACACAGGTTCCATTGCAGAAGGTCTGGATGACCCAGCCTGCTGCCTCTACACCGTCAAATGGTGTGTTCTTACCTTTCGAATAAAACTTGTCTTTGTCCACCTTGTGATAGCTTTCCAGATCTACAAGGATGAAATCAGCGTCATAGCCTACGGCTAATTTACCTTTGCGCTTTAAGCGGAAACGTTTTGCTACAGCTTCACTCATCCAATACACGAGCTGTCCTAAGGTAAAGCGTTTTTCTTCTTTCACAAATTTCGTATATAGTAAGGGGAAGGCGGTTTCTAAGGCGACGATGCCAAAGGGTGCCTCTTCCATACCTTTTTGTTTTTCTGCTTCTGCATGAGGGGCATGATCGTTAGCGATAAAATCAATCGTGCCATCCAGCAAGCCTTGAATCAGTGCTTGGCGATCTTCTTCGCTGCGCAGCGGTGGATTCATCTTATGGTTAGGACCTTCAACATCCATCTCATTTAGCAACAAGTGATGTGTGGTTACTTCACCACTGCAATCCACACCAAGAGCTTTATATTCTTTTAAATAGGCAACACTTTCCTTCGCGCTCATATGACACACATGATAGCGACAACCGATAGCTTTCGCTAAGTCTAAATCACGTTTCATCTGCGCATATTCACAAGCACTGGGAATCCCTAATAGATGCAGTTCTTGATTGCGAATGCCTTCATGCATACAAGCCTTTGGTCTGCGATAGCGCATATCTTCCGTATGTGCCACGATCATACCATCTACTTCCTTGCATGCCTGCATCGCTTGTTTCATCATTTCCGCTGTTGCCACACCAACACCATCATCAGAGAAAGCATGAATGCCCATGGCACTCAGTCCTTTCATATCTACGACTTCCTTGCTGGCTTCCCCTTTTGTGATACAAGCATATGGCAGTACATGAACAAGTGCATCCTGTTTGATTTTTGCTAAGTAGGCAGTCATCGTATCAACATTATCCGGATAAGGGATGACATTGGGCATCGCCATGATCGTTGTAAAACCACCATGGGCAGCTGCCTTGGTGCCGCTTTGAATCGTTTCCTTATGCGTATAACCCGGTTCTCGCAAATGCACATGTGCATCGATCAAACCTGGCAATACCGCATGTCCTGCGGCATCAATCACTTCCGCCTCAGTATCATCAATATGTTCTGCTATCTGTTTGATCCCGGTTTCATCAAAAAGCATTTCTGCTTTCTTTAACTCGTTATCCAACAGCAAATAGCCATTTTTTATCAGTTTCATATGCTTCCTCCTAGCGATCAAATGGCGCATAGCCTAACGCGCGTTTCACAACAGCCTTACGTACCAGCACACCATTGCTCATCTGCTGAAAGATGCGGCTGTTTTTAGCTTCTACCAAGTCACTGTCAATTTCCACACCGCGATTGACCGGTGCAGGATGCATGATAATCGCATTTGGCTTCATCATGGCCGCTCTTTCCTTTGTCAAACCATAGTTTTGCAAGTATTCTTCCTTGCTCATCTTCATGGTTTCTTGATGGCGTTCATGCTGAATGCGCAGCATCATAACAACATCTGCCCATTGCACAGCTTCATTTATATCTTTATAAGAAGCATCGGTTTCTACCCATTCCTTAGGACCGCTGAAACAAACTTCTCCGCCAAGCATGTCCATTGCTTCCTTGATGCTGTTGGCAACACGGGAATGCTTTACATCACCAATCACGGCAACCTTAATACCTTCAAAGGTATGAAATTCTTGATAGATCGTTAATAAATCCAATAAGCATTGGGTTGGATGATTCCCACAGCCATCACCTGCATTTAAGATTGGAATTTGAATATTTTCCAATTCTTTAAAGTATTCATCCTGACTATGGCGAATAACAAGCGCATCAAAGCCAATGCTTTCAAATGTCTTTACGGTATCGTATAAGGATTCTCCTTTTTCAACGCTGCTTCCCTGTGCGGTGAAGTTTTCCACGCTTGCTCCTAATTGATGCTGTGCTGATGCAAATGAGAAGTGCGTTCGTGTGCTTGGTTCAAAAAAAAGATTAGCAATCAACGTACGACGAGGAAATTGCCAATCTGATTGGGAACACGAAAACGCTTCAGCATCATGGAGAATATCAAAAATCTCTTCTTTTGTTAAATCGCAGATTCTTAACAAACTGTTTTTGTTCATAACCTAACCTCCATGGCTTTAAAAAAAGCCCTTTTGCATACAAAAGGGCCTTACATCACTATCTCCAGTTATCTTTCCTTCATAACCTCTCTGGATTATTTTAAAGGACCTTTTTCTATTGATAATTTTACCATATATCATCAAGATTACAAGAATTTTTTTATGAAATTCATACGCACATTAGCTCATCTTATTTCTACACTGCATTTTAAGCTTTCTGAATCACTTCCTTTTTTGATGCGTATCTTCTTAACGATACGGATATCGCATGCCCTACCATTTCTTTCTATTATTTTTGAATGTCTTTTTATAACACAGATAGATCCTTTCCTATATGGTCTATTAAGAAACGTTCTTCCATTCCTTTACTATCTTTTATTATATAGCATTTCTGTTTCATCATTTGCCAGTATCTTGTACTTTTTTTCTTGATTGGCAATAAATTGCTCACTATAGCGGAAAAATTCATGAAAACGTGATGTAAGCTCCACATCTCGCGTCAATAAGCGATGGGCATATTCTTGTCTTATTATATCATCATGAAATTGAAATAAAAAATCATACATGAAGAAATAAGCATGCAACTCTTTTTTAGCACAAAGGCCACTCGTACTTAACAATGCCGTATAAGATAATAAAGCATCTACACATTGTTCGACACTTTGGTTTAGTGCCTGTAAATGTTTTTTGGCCTGGTTACTGCGAATATATGGATTTCTATCCCAAAAAGGCGCATGCTGCAACTGCTCTAACTGCTTTTTTAAATCATTGACATAAAGCTTCAGCTTAGCTCCTTCTATATAAATCTTTCGCTGTATGGATGAATCCATCATGCTAACACCCGCTTTAAGATTGCTTCAACCATCGTAGCATTGCGATAATGCAGTGGATATTTTTTTTACAACATCTTTTTGACGATGTAGAAAACGTAAAGATACGCTTGGCATTTCATCCTGCAAATCAATTTTCATCCATAATTGCAATTCGTCATATGGATAACACATTTCGCCCTGGATAAACTTTTTCCGTTTCCAATGCATATGAGTTCTTGTTTCTCTGTCCTCCCAAAGTTGAAACTGCTCTATTACTTCCGGCAATAAAGGTATCTTCACGAATTCTTTTGGATATTTTTGAAATTGCTGAATCATCATGGTCCGCAATCGTTCATTTTGTTTCCGTCGCACTTCCTGTTGTTTAGCCTCTTTACGATTTACTATATCCAAGATACGCTGAGCATTTTGTGCATTACCATCTAAATAACGTTGATGAATATACATCAGATCTTTCGCATCATTTAATGCATTATGATCAACAGCCCCCTGAATATCATAGATCAGCTTCATATCATCCAAAGATAAGCTTGGAGAAATAATCTTATTTTGAAATTTTACGGTTGCGGATATTTCTTTTTGTAAATCTTGAATACGATCAAACAGTGCACCATCAATATGATGAATAGCACAATTTTTCATTAATGTTCTGCGATCATCCGGCCCACAGCTGTATAACTGAATATCGGCTAACTCACCAAAGCGTTGCAACCATGATAAAAAATGCTCTGTGACCACTTCCAAGGGCTCAGCAGCTAAAATTTCTTTATCTTTTAAATGCGTCATCTTTTTTACAACAGGTGTCAAATGGCGAAAATATCTTGGCCGTACTAATGTGTAAAACGTATCTAACATCTGTTTTTGTCGACAAGCCACAGCACCAAAACTGATGACCGCCTGTTCAAAGCGTTTCTGATAGCGCACTGCATCAAATTCTGCATCAATATATACTTGAATCATCTTGTTACCTCACTGTTCTTATTATAGTAAGATTTGAAACAGAAAGCAATAAAGGGCTCCCTTTTTCAGCAATTTGCCTGCGTATATGTGAAATATGCTGGCAATTCATGGTAAAATAGAAATAGTTTTAAGAAAAAGGAGCACTGGTTATGTTTACACATAAGAAAATAGACTTACATTTACACTTTGATGGTTCTTTACCCTTAGCATATGCGTATACTTTGGCAAAGCAACACCCATCCTTACAAAAACTAGATGAAAAAGCCTTTCAAAAACGGATGCAGGTAGATGCTGATTGTCATTCCCTGTACGATTATTTAGCACGTTTTGATACACCGCTGGCTTTATTACAGACACCGGAAGCGTTATACTTTGGCATGTGTGCGTGCATCGAAAACTTAGCTAATCAAGGTCTTATCTATGCTGAAATCCGCTTTGCTCCACAACAGCATACGCGAGGTGGTTTATCACAACAGCGTGTAGTTGAAATCTTATTGCAGGCACGAAAAGATTGTGCCTTGCGCTTTTCGCAACTTAAAGTAAATTTCATTTTATGTATGATGGTACTTGGTGAAGAATCGCTAACACATCAGGCGAATGTAGAAACTGTGCATTTATGTCACCGCTATCTTAAGGATGGCGTCGTTGCCCTTGATTTAGCCGGTGCAGAAGGGTTAGCCCCGATGATAGATTTCAAACAATTATTTGCTTTGGCACGCTCTTATCAAATTCCCTTGACCATTCATGCTGGTGAAAGTTATGGTCCAGAAAACATTAAAACCGCCATTGCCTTTGGAGCATCAAGGATTGGGCATGGGACAAGTGCCTTGCAAGATGAAGAAGTCATGGCTTTATTAAGAGATCAACAAATACCGCTAGAAGTCTGTATTACCAGTAATGTACAATGTGAAGTCACAGCATCGTATGAGGCACATCCTATTCATCAATATCTCTCCTATGGCATTCCTATCACAATCAATACCGATAATATGACCATTTCACATACCGACCTAGATAAAGAATATGCTTATCTGATAAAGTACCAAAATTTTCAGGAAGAAGATTTAGCTGCCTGTCTGTCAACTTCGCTGCAAGCTGCCTTTTTAAGTGAACATGAAAAGAATGAATTGCGTAACCTTTTGCAAAAGGAGTCTTTGTGATGCTAAAAGAATATACCTTTTTGGCATGGTTTACTTGCCTTTTCATTCTTATCCTTTTAAAAGCTGTTATGCTACTAGAAACAAAGCATTCGTAACGCATAACGATTAGTATACTCTTGAAAAGATAAAAGGTGAAGTTAGCGGCTATGCGAAAACGCTAAAATAAGAAGATCGTACCTATTGTATTCTGAAAAGAACCCTTTTCGTTTGGTTATCCAAACGTTAGGGTTCACTTCCTTACTTAAGATACTATCTTCTTTTTTTCTTATCTTTTGTTCACCGTTTATGAATATATGGATTTTCGGCACAGTACACAAAATGGCACATATCCATATGGTAATACTGCTTAACGATAACGCCGGTTTTTATCATGCCGTTACGTTCTGCAACCTTGATAGATGCCGCATTATTATCGCGAATGATAGAAAAGACCCAAGGGGCATGAAGTTTGGTAAACGCATATTCCTTCACTGCTTTCGCTGCTTCAATCGCATACCCTTGATGCCAATATGCTCGCTGTAGCAGATAGCCGATTTCAAGTAGCTTTCGACCATCGATTTCTTGTATTGTTAAACCACACTGTCCTATGAAATTACCATCATGTTTCCTAATCAACGCCCATAAACCGAAACCATCTTCATCATAACGAGCTAACTGGCGCTGTAGCCACGCTTCCACTTCTTCATCACTAAATGCATGCGCATAAGCATACATGGCGACTTCATCCTGCAATGTTTTCTTCAAATTATCCATATCATCGTAACACAACTTACGAAATACTAAGCGATTTGTTTCTAAGATGTTATCCATGAGACAATACGACCGTAATCAAATGCGGATGATTATGAATGCGCAAAGGGAACTTACTATTTCCCAATCCACGGCTGACAACTAACACACTGTCTTTTCCATGATACAATCCATCACAATAAGTAGGTTTCCATCCTTGATGAGGAGAAAATAATCCCTGTCGATGACCGATTCCTATTTGACCGCCATGGGCATGACCACTAAAAATCAAATGATAGCCACAAGCTTCATACCAAGGAAAATATTCCGGACGATGACTTAATAAAATCGTAAAATCATCTTTAACCGCTTTGCGCAGTTCAACCAAAGTTCGTGCAAATTGCGAAGAACTATCCTCATAAAAATATGGGTCTTTCACACCTACGATAGCCATTGTATCGTCATCCTTTGATAAATAAGCTATGCGATTATCCAAAATCTTAACGCCTTGTTTTCGCAAATATGCAACCAGTGTTAAATAAATAGGACTATTCGCCTCATGATTTCCCGGTACATAATACACAGGAGCCATACGTACAATTTCCTGAATGAGGGCTTTCATAGGTCTAAGGTTTGTTTCCTTGCTTCTTGCTCCATCAATTAAATCACCGGTAATTACAATGATATCTGCATGTGCAAACTGTATTTCTTTTAACAGTTTTTTCTGGTAATGTCCAAAGCTGGTATTATGCAAATCAGAGATATGCAATATGCGACAGCCATGAAACGCATTCGGTACCTTTTTATTCTGATACACAAAGGTTTCACAATCTAAGGTATGATTTTCATGATAGCTCCACCAAATGCCCCCTGTACACATTGTCCCTGCTAAAAAGGCCTTTGTTTTATTTTTCATATGTTTCACCTCACATAGGATTTCTATGTAAAATTATACCACCTTTTTCTGTCTTTTCCTATTCTTTTCCTTAATAGCTATGCTATAATACTTACACGAATAAGCATAGAAAAGTAAAGGGAGATTTTCATGAAAGAAACGCATATCGGAATCATTGGTTCCTGTGTCTGTGATGTCATCCTGACATTACCTAAACTTCCCACAACAGCACAAGATGTACATCTGTATACCCAAACGATGCGATTAGGTGGTTGTGCATACAACGCTGCGCAAGTGTTACAAGTACTCCAACAACCCTATGTATTGTTTTCGCCTGTGGGCAAAGGAATTTATGGAGATTATGTACGTACTCATCTGCATGATAACCATATGCATTCCATAATCGAAGATGTTGAAGACGAAAACGGCTGTTGTTATTGCTTAGTTGAGGATAGTGGTGAACGTACCTTTTTATCCTTACATGGCTGTGAATATCGCTTTCAGAAAGCTTGGTTCACAAGACTGAATGCCTATACCTTTGACAGTGTATATATTTGCGGTTTAGAAATAGAGGAAGATAGTGGTCGTTATATTTTAGAATGGCTCCAACAACACCCTGAAGTGACTATCTATTTTGCCCCTGGGCCACGAATTTGTAAAATACCGTCAGAGCGCATGCAGGCATTGTTACGCATGCATGCCTTACTTCATATCAATGAAGAAGAAGCACTATCCTATACCCATTCAACAAGCATTCAACAAGCTGCCACAATGCTTTATGCCCAAAGTCATGCACCAATCATCATTACATTAGGAGCGAATGGTGTTTATTTCTATGATGGCATGCAAGCATTCACCATTCCTTCCCCAAGTGTACAAGTAAAAGATACGATTGGAGCCGGTGATACCCATATAGGAGCTTTGCTTGCCCTAAGACACATGAAAAAGGATTGGCCAACTGCCCTTTTCTATGCCAATCAGCTAGCTGCAAAAGTTGTTTCGCATGTAGGTGCTGACTTACGCAAAGAAGATGTAACAGACTTATTCCCTCACATAAAATCTTTACGTAATTGTTGGAAACCATGATAATGTAAATACCACCAGATACTGCCACATGCAATTAAACATAAACCAAAAAATAAATAAAGCGCGTCATGTGAGGAAGAAACATTACCGCTTTTTTTCTGCAAATGGAAATAAATATTCTGAATCTGCTTATGATTTTTCGAAGTCATCGTGAAACGCAGACCTTCCTCATTCTCCTTATATAAATGCTCATCTAAAACGGCTAAACGATAATTACCTAAAAAAAGATGTTCCGCCATAAACATCCCCTCTTGATTCGTTTCCCCCTGACAGCAACGCTGGTTCTGTTCATCTAACACTTGTAAAGACATTTTTGCAATGGCTTTTCCCTTTTCATCCTGTAACCATATCCGCACACTCCCTTCCATATGCGCATTACGTATTGTATCTACAACAAGTGTCTTATCCTGCTGCAACGAAATCGCTAGTGGTTTTTCCATCATCTCATAGCCATAAGGGCTGCTTTCTTGACTCAGCACATAATCTCCTGCCGGCAATTCTGTAATTTTCCATTCTCCTTTGGCATTGGTGATAACAGCATCTTTCATAACGGCACCATATTGATATAAAGTGAAACTTGCCCCTTGTACAGGGTGTCCCTTTTCATCTAACACTTTACCTTCAACACAATATCCTTCCTCTTTTGCGGTAACCGCTGTTACCATCAAGAAGACACTCACCAATACTGACCCAATCCACTTGAATAATCTCATATGCTCACCTCATGACAGTGTATGAATCAAAGCAATGAAAAAAAACCTTTTTCATCTAAAAACATCCTTTGTTTCCTCTCTTCATGTCGATGCTTCTAGGCAATCATTGAGATGAATATGCACATGTTACATATAGTATAAGGAAAGGAGATGAAAGAATGGCTACACAATATGTAATTAAACGAGGTGACCTCGGTATCGGTGTGAACAAACTGCAGGCATATCTGAATATGATGCAACAACGGAATCTAATTTCTACCGTGAATAAACAAGATGGTGTCTTTGGCCCATTAACAGAAACAGCCGTACGGGAATGGCAACGTTATGCCGGCTTACCAATTGATGGTATTATCAATTATAATACCTGGAATTCTCTTGTCGATAAGCTTCGTGAATTAGGTGTCGTCACCAATATTCCGGTTGCCAATCGTGGTTTTTATTTATCCAGCGGTCAACAAGGACTTTCCGTATTTAAAATGCAAGAATACCTCAATGAAATTGCAGCCACCAATAAATGTCTGCGTCCGATTCCGGTAGATGGCATCTATGGACCAAGAACCGTCGCTGCTGTACAGCAATATCAGTATTTATATGATTTAAATGTCGATGGTGTCATCGGTAGCATGACCTGGGATAGCATCATCAATGAGCGTAATAAGCTCTAACCTTTACAAACGTATAAAAAAAGAAGACATCCCCTTGCAAAGATATCTTCCATAAGTTTATGAATAACGCACAGGACGATCAAACTCAAGTACATCGTCCTCTACATAATGCTCAATTGCTGCAGTTTGATTCTTCTGAAACATATCCGGTAAGCGACGCTTTTGTAGGATATAGTTCAATAAACCAATCAAAGCAGCATTTATAAGTGACATTAAAAAATTCAATTTTAAAACAAGGATAAAGATTAAAAGGATAATAACAACTAAACCAGCAGTAATTAACAACAAACGTTTACTGATGAAGTTATATGTATCTTCCAAAAAATCCGTGTAACGCTCAATAAACTCAAGCATTTCTTCCGGTATCGTATAAGGAATCATATCCAAAAAACGCGGACGTTTTTTCTTAGGATTTTCATAGCATTCCTTAATTTTCAGCATGCGCATGGCACAAAAGCGTGCAGCATTTTTATTTTCCTGCTGTTCATACTTCAGTCCTTCCATATACATAAGCTTCATATATTCTTCACTTGTTAACTCATTTTCGGTATGCGTCAACAATTCTTTTAATCGTGCATCTAATCCGGCATCTACATGCTCATCCATAATTTTAAAATCCTGATAGATTTCATTCAACACCGTTTCAAATTGAAAATCTACAGATTCCGCCGTTACTTCCTTTGTTTCTACGGCTTCTAAGGTTTCTTTTTGTTCCATGATATTCCTACTTTCTATTCTGTTAGTAATTATAGCATACCCTTTTCTGTTTGCGAAAGGATTTCATGAATTCTTTTCCTTCTGTTTTCATCTATGTTATACTAAGGATGCAACATGAAAGAAGATGATCTCATGAATACCGTAGGATTAATGATTCCGACAAAAGAACATGAACATCGCCGCGTTTTACGTCCATGCGACATCGCATCTATGAAACACAAGGAACAACTGTATCTCTGCCATGGCTATGGAGAGATATGCGGATTTTCAGATGAGGATTATCGAGCTAGTGGCGCTCATATAGATGATCCTAAAGAAGTGATGAGAAAGCAAATCATCTGCGACCCAAAAATCGGAGATGCCAGCTATCTACAGGATCTGGCAGATGGCACGATTTTGTTTGGCTGGGTACATCCTGCCGAAACCAAAGAACGCGCAGAATTGCTGATGCGTAAAAAAATGAATGCCTTTGCCTGGGAAAACATGTATGAGGAAGGTCGTGCTGTTTTCTATAAAAACAGTGAATTGGCTGGCAAGGCTGCTGTTTTACATGCTTTTCAATTATACGGAACACTTCCTCAAGGGAAGAAAGTAGCAATCTTAGGAAATGGCAACACAGCAAAAGGAGCTATGCAAATATTGTATCAGCTAGGTGCTTATGTGGATGTTTATCCACGTAAGGCTGAACAAGCATTTCTTCATCATTTTCAGGAATATGATGTTATCATAAATTGTATTTTATGGGATGTTGAACGAAGTGATCACATTTTGTATCTCAGTGATCTAAAAAAGATGAAACCACATGCGATGATCATTGATGTTAGCTGCGATGCACATTGTGCCATTGAATCTTCTCAACCAACAACCTTTACCCATCCGGTGTATGAGATTGATGGGATATTGCATTATGCTGTTGATCATACACCTAGCTTGTTTCATCGAAGCTTCTTAGAGGATTGCGGACCGATCTGTGCACATTATCTGGATATCCTGATTGCAGATGGCAATGACCCTGTTTTACAAGAAGCAAACATTCTGAAAGATGGTGTCTTTACCAATAACGACATCTTTGTTTATCTGCAGATGCTCGAAAATAACAACATCTTGTTTAAAAACAAGATGGCTGAAAACGATTGATTGCCAGCTAGTTTTGACATCATCCTTTGCTTAATAGCGGTAACATATACCAAATTGAATAAGATGATTAAGAAACCAGTGATAACTGATGATATACCAGCTTAAGAAAAAAGCTGTAATACTAGTGGAAAATGAAAAGGGTATCCAAAATCTTTAGGGGTCTGAAATTTAGGGGCAACTTTAGGGGTCTAGACTTTAGGGGGTTATTTCAAATG
>NZ_CAXUBY010000039.1:0-28295 GCF_964249515.1 Eubacterium sp. 3_1_31 | reverse complement strand
TTCAGAACAAAGCATAGAAAAAAGAGGTGTAACCTCATAGACTTGTCAATTCAGTCTATTTCGTTACAGCCTCTTTCCTACATAATAAAGACAATTGCTATGAAATGCAAAATACTGGCGATATTAATACAAATATGCCAATAAGAATGAAAATATTTATGTTGTGGTTTGCCATAAAAGAAGGCGCCAATGGTATACATGATACCGCCAGCTACGATCAACCCTAGAAAGAGTGGCGTTACATTCTGGATGATTGCAGGCATAAATAAGAGTGCTGTCCATCCCATAATCATATAAATCGTCATAGACAATTTCGGATAAGATTTTGAGGATAATGCTTTTAATAAGACACCGCCGATGACGGCACACCATTCAATACAAAGAATGGCAATACATTCCCAACCGCCGATGACACATAAAGCAATAGGGGTATAACTACCGGCAATCGCAAAATAAATGCAGATATGATCTAGCTTACGGAAAACATATTTATGATCGCTACCAAAAGGCATACAGTGATATAAGGTAGAAACGATAAACATCAAAAACAAACAAACTATGAAAATGGAAACACCTGTCGAACGCAAGGTTCCACCAAGTTCATATGAGTATACAGCTGCGGCAGGAAGAGCGATAAGACAAAGCAATGCCATGATTCCATGGGTCACACAATTGGCAACTTCTTCTCCTAATCCCAGTTTATACATATCACGCATGGATTTTTCTTCCATGAATGCATCACCTCCCATGAAGTTGTTACCTATTGTAGCACAATTGTATAAAAAGCTCAACGAAGGTTGTCGAAGAAATATTTATTTAGCGCTCATATAAAGAAGTGTCCTCTATATGAAACACATTTCCGTAAGAGTGCTGATTGAAAAAATGTGGGAATCTTAAAATATCTTGTAAGACATGGGAAAAATCATGATATAATAGAAAACGGTATAAAAAGCAGATTCGTATTTTAGTAATGATTATTTATCAGACAATACGTGACTTTTTGAATGGAGGCACCTATGTTTTTAAAACGAATAGATCTGCAGGGATTTAAATCCTTTGCGGATAAATCCATCATCACCTTTGATTCTGATGTCATTGGTATCGTAGGGCCAAATGGCTGCGGAAAAAGTAATATCAATGATGCCATTCGCTGGGTGTTGGGGGAGCAAAGCGTAAAATCACTGCGTGGGACCAGTATGAGCGATGTTATCTTTAATGGCTCAACAGAACGAAAACCGGTAAATATGGCTGAAGTGACCTTGGTCTTCGATAATTCGCGTCACATTATGAATGTCGATTTTGAAGAGGTTGAGGTTACCCGTCGTTTGCATCGTCAAAGCGGTGAAGGCGAATATTTCATCAATAAGACACCATGCCGTTTAAAAGATATCGTTAATCTTGTGATGGATACTGGATTAGGAAGAGATTCTTTATCTATCATATCACAGGGAAATATTTCAGCTTTTGCGGATGCAAAGCCTGAAGAGCGAAGAGCTTTATTTGAAGAGGCAGCCGGTGTGGCTAAGTATAAGAAACGTAAAAATGAATCGTTAGGCAAATTAAATCGAACACAGGAAAATCTGTCTCGTTTAGAAGATATCATTATGGAATTGGAACGTCAGGTGAATCCTTTAAAGCGGCAGGCAAAGAAAGCGAATATTTATATTGAGAAAAAAAGTGAACTAGAAAAGATTGAGGTTAGTGTGTTAGTGGATGAGATTGAAAAACTGCACACGCAGATGGAAGAGCTGAAAAAGAAATCTTTTGATTTAGACACACAAAAAGCGATGCATGAGACAACGATTTCCGTAGAAGATAATCAAAATAGTGAATTACGGAATGAGATGTATCAGTTGGATCGTGAAATCACCAAATTACAGGAAACTTTTACGAAATTAAGTGAAGATGCCCGTATGTTGGAAACGCGGAAGATCGAAATGGATGAAAAGCGTAAATATGCGTTGGAATTTGCCAGTAATGCAGAGAAAGCGAAAGAATTAAAAGCAATGATGGAAGAGGCTCATTATGAATATGAGGATCGTTCTCGCCGTTTACAAGACTTGGAAACGGATATGGCATTGCGTAAGGAAGAAATGACGAAATGTGATAATGATATTTCTTATTGTTTGCAGGAAAATCAACAGGCGAATGCCATCTTGAATCGCTTGCAGAATCGTAAGGATGTATTAGAAAATTTAGCGCGTCAGCCATTTAATCATCAACAGGCGGTCAAGGCAGTACTAGATGCAAATTTAAATGGTATCTTAGGGGTAGTATCCCAACTGTTTAAACCGCAGATGAATTATGAAACGGCAATTTCAAATTCATTGGCTGGAGCAATGTATCATATTGTAACAAAAGATGAGGCATCTGCGCGGCATGCAATTTCTTTTTTGAAAAAAAATCAGTCAGGTAGAGCAACCTTTTTACCTTTAACTGTCATGAAACCACGCTATATGAATAAAGAACATCGCATGTTGGCTGAAAACTGTGAAGGATTCTTAGGAATCGCGAGTGAATTTGTTGAAAATGAAGAACGGTTTAACACCTTGCGAGATGCATTGTTTGGGAATGTCATTGTGGTGGACCAACTGGTGAATGCGAATGAGATTGCCAAGGTGTTGCGCTATGGCTATAAGATTGTAACGCTTGAAGGAGATATCGTTAATAAAGGGGGAAGTATGACAGGTGGACGTACTCGTAATCAAGCAACTCCTTTAACGATACAAAAAGAATTGAATCAGGTGTTGCAAAGCCTAGATGGTCAAAGCATGAAAGTAGATGGCTTAAAGAATCAGCTAACAGCTTTGCAAAGCAAAAAAGAACGCTTGCGTACCGATTTTGTGCAGATGCAGATATCCAGTGCGCAGCTAGATCCTATCGTTAAGGCAAAATGGGCGAAATATGATCGTTTAAAGGCGGATTACGAGCAAATTGCCCCGCAGGAAGATTTAGCAGATAGTGCGCTGATGGAAGATGATATCGTCGTCAAGCTTTCCGCGGTGCATTCTAAGATTGATGATATTACCTCACAGATGAAGAGCAAACGTGAACGTCGTTTAAAAGCCGGAAACGAAGTGGAACGTAAGGATGGACAGATTCGCCAATTACGTCGAGAGCTTAATGTGTTACAGAATGAAATGCGCGAAGTAGAAGTCGCACAAGCTAAAGCTGAAACACGGTTAGAAACAAGTATGGAGCGTTTGAGTTCTACTTATGAAATGACGTTTGAATATGCGCAGAGCATGAAATTAGATACAGATATGGAGGAAGCTCGCAGACGTGTTGTCGTGTTGCGCCAGGAAATTGCGGCGTTAGGAAATGTAAATTTAGATGCGCCGAAAGAATATGAAGAGGTGAGTGAACGCTTTACCTTTTTATCGAAACAGCGCGAAGATTTATTGGCGGCAAAGGATAAGATTCTTACCGCAATCGATGAGATGGATGAAATCATGATCAAACAGTTTAAAGAGATGTTTGATAAGATCAATGCGCAGTTAAATGATGTTTTCCGAGCCTTGTTTGGCGGTGGTAAAGCTAGATTGTTCATGGTGGATCCACAGGATGTGTTAAATACCGGCATCGATATTGATGTCCAGCCTCCAGGAAAGACCGTACAAAATATTCGCCTTTTCTCTGGTGGTGAAAAGAGTTTGATTGCGATCTGTGTGCTCTTTTCTATCCTAAAGGCGAGAACGATGCCACTGTGCATCTTTGATGAGGTAGAAGCTGCTCTTGATCAGGCGAATGTTGAACGATTTGCCAAATACATTGGGCAATTCCGAGGAGAGAGTCAGTTTATCGTAGTGACTCATCGTCCGGGAACAATGGCGCAATGTGATGCATTATATGGGGTTACCATGCAACAAAATGGTGTGTCGCAGCTGTTAAAAGTTAAGCTGCAGGATGCAATTCATATGATTGATAAAGAAGAGGTGAGTGCATAATGGGAATTTTATCAAAATTAAAAAATACATTTTCATCCAAGAAGGATGGTGATCGCTATCTAAGTGGTTTAAATAAATCAAAAAAATCGTTTTCTGAACGTATTCGCCGTTTAGCAGTGGGATTTGCTGGTGTTGATGAAGCGTTCTTAGAAGAATTGATGATTGTCTTGCTAGAGGCAGATATCGGTATAAAAACAGCTCAGAAAATTGTTGATGAAGTAGAAAATCGTGCAATGGATCGGAAATTGAAGAAATTTAATGAAATCACCGATTGTCTGATTGAAGTTATGCGAGATATGTATTGTGCAAAAGAGGACGCTCCTTTTCATAAAAATACAGATGGTCCTACGGTGATCTTAATGGTTGGTGTAAATGGCAGTGGGAAAACAACCACCACGGCTAAACTGACCAAACGTTTTCAAGAAGAAGGAAGTAGTGTTGCTTTGGCGGCAGCGGATACATTCCGCGCAGGAGCGATAGATCAATTGGCAACCTGGGCCCAACGCTTAGATGTGCCTTGTATCAAGGGACGCGAAGGCGGAGATCCAAGTGCAGCTTTAGTGGATGCGTGTCGCTATGTGAAAGAACATCAGATTGACTATTTGATTGGAGATACAGCAGGAAGATTGCAGAATAAGGCGAATTTAATGAAAGAGCTGGAGAAAATGCGCCGTGTTATTGAACGTGAAATTCCTGGTGCGCCGCATGAAGTATGGTTGGTGTTGGATGCAACAACCGGACAAAATGGTATCTCACAGGCACAGATTTTCTTAGAAACGACCAATGTGACAGGGATTATCTTGACGAAACTTGATGGTACGGCAAAAGGTGGCATTGTCATTGCGATACGTGAACAATTAGGTCTGCCTGTAAAATATATCGGTTTAGGAGAAACGGTGGATGATCTTCGTCCGTTCGATATTGATTCTTACTTATATAGCATGTGTGAAGGATTATTAGAAGAATGATCGAAAAAACCGAAGAGATGAACGCACTGCTTGATTTTTATGAAACACTTTTAACCGAGAAACAAGCAGAAGTGATGAAATTATATTATCAAGAAGATTTTTCACTTTCGGAAATTGCGGAAACGTTAGCGATTTCGCGCTCAGCAGTAAGTGATCATATGAAACGCAGTTCTTTGATCTTACAGGAGTATGAGAAAAAACTTCATCTTGTGCAAAATTATGAAACAAGAATCAAAATCTATGATAAAATAAAAGCAGTCGGTGATGCAGAAATCTGTACACTGGTTGAGGAATTAGAAAAATTGGAAAATTAGCAGGAGGAAAGCAGAAATGTCTAAAATTATTTCAGTGAACGCAGGTAGTTCATCATTAAAATTCCAGTTGTTTGAAATGCCATCTGAGACGGTATTAACGAGTGGTATCGTCGAAAAAATCGGTTTTGAAGATGCGATGTTTACCATTAAAGTAGATGGTGAGAAAATTAAAAAAACATTGCCTATCCCAGATCATACAAAAGCAGTGGCTTTATTGTTGGAAGCTTTGGTAGAATATAAGATTGTCAATAGCTTAGATGAAATCGTTGGCGCAGGTCATCGTGCTGTACATGGTGGAGAAATCTTTAAAGAAAGTGTACCTGTAACAGATGATGTAGTTGCTAAATTTGCATCTTTAAATGACTTAGCACCATTACATAACCCAGCTGGTTTAGTTGGTTATAACGCATTTAAAGAAAACCTACCAAGCTGTAAACATGTGTTCGTTTTTGATACGGCATTCCATCAGACAATGCCAAAAGAAAGCTATATTTATGCATTGCCAATGCGTTATTATGATGAATATAAGATCCGTCGTTATGGTTTCCACGGAACTTCTCATAAATATGTATCCTTACGTTGTGCAGAATTAATGAACAAGGATGTGAAGGATACAAAGATCATTACTTGTCATTTAGGAAATGGCGCATCGATTACTGCTGTAGATGGTGGAAAATCTATTAATACATCCATGGGCTTTACGCCATTGGCTGGTGTGATGATGGGAACACGCTGCGGTGATATTGATCCTGCTATCGTTACGTATGTCATGAAAAAAGAAGGATTAACTCCTGATGAAATGGATACGGTTATGAATAAGCAATCAGGTATGCTAGGCGTTTCGGGCATTAGTTCTGATGCACGTGATATTGAAGATGCTTGCAAGGAAGGCAATGAAAGTGCCATCTTAACAACGGAAGTATATGTGAATCGTGTTATCAATACAGTAGGTGGCTATTATGCACAGCTTGGTGGTGCGGATGCTATCGTCTTTACTGGTGGTATTGGAGAAAATGATACGAATATTCGCCGTTTGGTATGCGAACGTTTGAAGGATGCATTTGGTATCGTCTTAGATGAAGAATTGAATGCAAAAAGCCGTGGAAAAGAGCTATTATTATCAAAACCAGAAAGTAAGGTTCAGGTGTGGTTGATTCCTACTAATGAAGAACTGATGATTGCGCGTGATACCTTTGCATTGTTAGGTGAATAAGATGTATCAAGCACTGTTTGATTTAGTTGAGCAATATGACATTATCACGATATATCGTCATGTTTCTCCAGACAGTGATGCCTTGGGTTCACAGTTTGGTCTCAAACAGTGGATTCAAGATACATATCCCAAAAAGCAGGTATATGCTTTAGGGTCGAGTGGAAGCGGTTCACGTGACGGCAATTTTCCCGCAATGGATGTTGTAGATGATGAAACAATAACACAGAGTCTCGCTATTATCTTGGATACGGCGAATAGTGCCCGTGTGGATGATGAACGCTTTCTAAACGCTGCCTATCGATTGAAAATAGACCATCATATTTATGTCGAAACATTTGCCGATGTAGAAATTATTCAGGATCTGAAAGGTGCTACATGTGAAATATTAGCAGATATGTTTATGCAAAAAGGTATTCGTATATCTGCACTGTGTGCACAATATTTATATGGTGGTTTAATTGCTGACACTTTACGTTTTTCTATTTCAACCATGACACCAGATACGTTCCACGTGGCTGCTTATTTATTAACATGTGGTGTGGATGTAGCTAAGGCAAATGAAGACAATTTTTCGACAAGTCTGCGTCTATATCGTTATGAAAATTATATTCGTGCGAATTGCAGTGTCTTAGAAGAGAAATTAGCCTATATGATCGTATCCAAAGAAGATTACGAGCATTATGGACTGACGTTTGATGAGGCGAAGGAAAAAGTATTTGTTATGGGCGGTGTACAGGAATTTGAAGCATGGGCCTTATTTATTGAAAAAGAACGAGATGCTGATGGTAACGCAATCTATAATGGTAGCCTGCGCTCTCGCCAAAAAACGATCAATGATATTGCCAATACTTATCATGGTGGCGGACATCGCTTTGCCTGTGGGGTTAAGGGATTAAAGAAGGATGACATTAATCGCTTATTACAGGACTTATTAAAACGCATTGATGAATAAATAAAAAGTCTTGAAACTGTTGTTATGTAGTAGTATAACGATAGTTATAAGACTTTTTTCATGTTTTCTGTACTTTAGAAACTATTTAACTACCATTTTATGAGTGAACTTATGATGAAATTCCCTGCCAAATGAAAAGGTAGAGATAAGTATGTGTATTCCTTACGTTATAAAGACGTAGTATGTGCATACATGTAATGAAAAGGAAATCTAAAAGGTTAGAAAAATGATATTCTCAATGTAATCTTTAGGAAATCTGTGGAAGAGGTTCAAGTTTTCTTTTATACATGATAAAATATAAGAATGAAAGAGGTGATGTCATGAGTGTACATCTGCATGTGCGCAGCTGTTATACCTTGCTGCAAAGTACGATGACCATACAAAAGATCGTTGACAGTGCTAAGCGGTATGGCTATCATGCGGTAGCACTTTGTGACAAAGAAGTTATGCATGGAGCCATGGCCTTTTATCATATGGCTAAGAAAGCTGATATTCAGCCAATCTTTGGTATGGAAGTAGAGGTGGCTGAAGAAGAGGGAATATTTGGCTTTATACTATTGGCCAAAAATGATGATGGTTATCAAGCGTTGATGAAATTATCTACAATGCTAAATACAAAAGAACGGAAAGAACAGTTAACAATGGAAGAGTTGTTAACGTATACGAAAGATTGTGTCGTCTTAACAAATGGTGACCAAAATCAGATGGAAACATATCTCATAAAAGAAGAGATGGAACATTTGGCAGCCTTTTTGCAACGGTGTAAGGAAAGTTTCGCGACTTTCTATGTAGCAATCTCTCGTAACGACAGCCCGTTATTACGACAAAAGAACCGACTTTTAAAAGCATTATGTCAACAGATGCAAATACCAACGACGGCTTTATCTCGTATATATTTTGATGAAGCGAAAGGTGAAGAAAGCTATAAAACACTATGTGCTATCAACCAAGGGGTATCTTTAGATGATAAGATGCTGAATTATAGCCCAAAGCGATATTTCCGCTCGAAAGAAGAAATGGTAGAACTATACGATGAAGATGATCTGGCAGCCAGTGATAAAATTGCTCAGATGTGTCATGTTGAAATGAAATTTCCAAAGGCCATTTTACCTAAATTCAAAAATCGTTATGGTATGAGCAGTGAGGAATTCTTACGCAGGCTTTGTCATAAAGGACTTGAGAAAAGGATGCAATATCAGAAAATCCCATCTGTTTATGAGCAGCGTCTGCGTTATGAATTGGATGTTATCATTTCTATGGGATATGCAGATTACTTTTTAATAGTCTGGGATTTTATCCGTTTTGCAAAAACGCAAGATATTTACATTGGGCCAGGCCGTGGCAGTGCTGCCGGTTCATTAGTCGCCTATTGTTTAGGAATTACTCATGCCGATCCGATTCGCTACCATTTGTTGTTTGAGCGTTTTTTAAACCCTGAACGTGTTTCTATGCCGGATATCGATACCGATTTTCCAGATGATCGAAGAGATGAAGTGATCGCCTATGTGCATGATTTATACGGAGAACATCATGTGTCACATATTATTACATTTAATACCTTGGCTGCAAAACAGGTACTTCGCGATGTAGGAAAAGCGATGCAAGTTGCCCCAAGACAGATTGATTTGTTATGTAAATTAGTACCAAATCGGCCCAAAGTAACTTTACAGGATGCTTATCAGGAACGTGTGAAATTCAAACAAATGATCAACAGCGGTGAACAAATGCGGAAGCTGTTTGCCATTGCTTTGCAATTGGAAGGTTTGCCGCGTCACTCCTCTTTGCATGCTGCCGGTATAATTTTAAGCAATGAGGATATTTCTAATGTTTGTCCATTAATTGATGTAGATGAAGGAATGTGTGCCACACAATTCACGATGGAGTACTTGGAAGAATTGGGACTTATCAAAATGGACTTTCTGGGATTGCGTAATCTGACCATTATTGATGAAATTGTCCATCAGATTAATGCGAAAGAGAAACGTTTAGATATCATGCATATCCCTTTAGACGATGCGAAAACGTATCAGCTCATTCGATCAGTAGATACGGTCGGAGTCTTTCAATTAGAAAGTGAAGGGATGAAAAATTTAATCCGTAAGATGAAACCGACTTGTTTTGAAGATATTGTGGCTACGGTAGCACTTTTTCGACCTGGACCGATGGAAAATATACCTCGCTATTTGGAATGTCGTACACATCCTGAAAAAGTAGATTATCTACATCCTGATTTAAAGTCGATTTTAGAAAACACTTATGGCGTTATGATTTATCAGGAACAGGTCATGCAGATTGCTCAAACAATGGCTGGCTTCTCACTTGGCAAAGCGGATAACTTGCGAAAGGCGATATCAAAGAAAAAAGGTAAGGAATTACAAAGTTTACGAGAAGATTTTGTCGAAGGTGCTAAACAAAAAGGTTATGAAGAGAGCTTGGCAATACGTGTCTATGAATTGATCATGAAATTTGCGAATTATGGTTTTAATCGTTCACATTCTGTTGCTTATGGTATGATTGCTTATCAGATGGCGTATTTGAAAGCCAATGCACCTTTGTACTTCTTTACCGCTTTGTTGAATAGTGTGATAGGTTCAGAAACTAAGACGAGTGAATATGTTTTTGAAGCAAGAAAACGACATATTGAAATATTGTTGCCATCAGTAAATCAAAGCAGCAACCAGTATGAAATAGAAGGCAATGCATTGCGCTTTCCTCTTGTTGGTATTAAAGGTATTGGCAATGCGGTATCTAATGTCCTAATTGAAGAACGTCAAAAACGTGGGAACTTCAAAGATTTCTTTGATTTTGTGGCGCGTATGGAAGGGCAAAAGCTTGGTAAAAAAACAATGGAAATGCTGATATTTGCCGGGGCATTGGACGAATTCAAGATCAATCGCAGTTCTTTGTTAGCATCTTTAGATGATGCAATACGTTATGGAGATCTGGTGAAGATTGAGGATCAAGATCAAATATTATTTGATTTTGAATTAGTAAGCAAGCCGGCATTAACTTCTTTAAAAGAAAATGCGGCACAGCGCGCTGAACGTGAAAAAGAGATGCTAGGCTTTTACTTATCTGCTCATCCGATTACGGCATTGCGTGATAAAATGCAGCAAGGTTTGGTGCCTTTAATTGCATTGACCTCACATTTGCATTCTTATGTGAAATTCATTTGTATGGTTGAGCGTACCAAACAGTTCCGTACAAAGAATGGTCATTTAATGATGTTTGTGGTAGGAGCTGATGAAACAGGGAAGTTTGATTTGGTTTGTATGCCAAATATTTATGAACTACATGCTGATGATCTAATCAAGGGGAATTATCTGTATGTGGAAGGAGTTGTTGATAAAGAAACCTCCTGCTTGGTCAAGAAACTAACACGTATACAGAAGGATGAGGAATAAGGCTAGCTTCATTCGTTAGGAAGTAAAGGATTGGCGATACAGAAGTAAACGCAATGTTTATTATGTTTGTTAAAAAAGATTGCAACTATTGTAGAATTATCTCAAAATGGATTGCATGCGTATTAACATCGTCATATCGAATTGATAAGTAAAGAATGAAAGAAAAAATTAGGAAGGCATGAAAGAAAAAAACTCTTGTTAATTATTAGAGTTTATGATAACATATCTATGTTGTATGTCCTCTTTTGGATTTACAACCGCTCAAAACAGGGTTTAAGCATGAGAAATCATCACCTTGCATGGCGAGTCTTAAACAAGAAGGAGGTGCGATTATGTACGCAATTATTGAAACAGGCGGAAAACAGATCCGTGTAGAAGAAGGTGCAACAATCTTCGTTGAAAAATTGGATGTAGCTGAAGGAGAAACAGTAGTATTTGACAAAGTTGTCGCTTACTGCAACCGTGCACTGCGCGTTGGTACTCCATATGTAAAAGGTGTAAAGGTGAATGCTAAAGTTGAAAAACAGGGCAAAGCTAAGAAAATCATCATTTACAAGTACAAAGCAAAAAAAGGAAGCTCTCATCGCAAACAGGGTCACCGTCAGCCATATACAAAATTAACAATCGAATCTATCGAGGCTTAAGAATATGGTAAACGTCGAGGTTAAACGACAGTCGGATTTTCTACAGGAAGTGCTGATTCATAATCATGCAGAATATGGCGAACATGGTCAAGATCTTGTATGTGCCGGAGTTAGTTCTATCGCGGTAGGAATGCTGAATGTTTTGGACCAAATGACGAAACATGACGTGTGCGAACTTGTCATGAAAGAAGCATATGTAAAAATCAGTTTAAAACAGAGAGATGAAACGGCAGAGCTTTTACTAGAAGCGATGCTGATTCAATTAAAAACTCTGGAAGAAAATTATCATAACTATATTTCAATACATGATCAGGAGGTGTGAGTATGAAATTCGTATTAGATATTCAGTTGTTTGCATCTAAAAAAGGTGTTGGTTCTACAAAGAACGGTCGTGACTCTGAGTCAAAACGTCTTGGCGCAAAATTAGCTGATGGACAATACTGCCACGCAGGTTCTATCATTTATCGTCAGCGCGGAACGAAAATTCACCCAGGTACAAACGTTGGGAGAGGTGGAGATGATACCTTATTTGCAAAAGTAAATGGTATCGTAAAATTCGAGCGTTTAGGTAAAGATAAGAAAAAAGTATCAGTTTACCCACAGGCTTAAGAATAAAAAATCCCCACATGGGGATTTTATTTTTGAATAAAGTTTGTTTAAAAAATAGATAAGGAGGTGTGCAAATGTTTGTAGACCGTGTAAAAGTACATGTAAAAGCGGGAAAAGGCGGTGATGGTATCGTTGCTTTCCGTAGAGAAAAATATGTTGCCTATGGTGGGCCAAGCGGTGGTGATGGCGGTGATGGCGGTGATGTTGTCTTCATGGTAGATGAAGGGAAAACAACATTGTTAGATCTTCGTTATAACCAAAAGATTGCGGCTGAGCCAGGTGGCAAGGGAAAAACAAAGAAAATGCATGGAGCACGAGGTGCGGATTGTGTTGTTAAAGTTCCATTAGGAACGATTGTAAAAGATATGAAGAGTGGTAGGATCATTGCTGATCTGACCCATAAAGGACAACGAGAGGTTATTGCCAAAGGTGGTAAAAAGGGCAAAGGAAATTTTCATTTTAAATCAAGTAAAAATACGGCTCCTCAATATGCAGAACTAGGTGCGCCAGGAGAAGAATTAGATATCCAAGTAGAATTAAAGGTGCTAGCCGATGTTGGTTTGGTCGGTTTTCCATCTGTAGGAAAATCAACACTCTTATCCGTTGTATCAAAGGCACGTCCAGAGATTGCAGAGTATCACTTTACGACCTTAGCTCCGAATTTAGGCATGGTTCAAGTACCGGATGGACGTAGTTTTGTTATGGCAGATTTGCCGGGCTTGATTGAAGGTGCAAGTGAAGGTAAAGGATTGGGGCATCAATTCTTGCGTCATATTGAACGTTGTCGCGTGATTATCCATGTAGTTGATATGGGCAGCCATGATGGCCGTGATCCGCTAGAAGATTATAAGATCATAAATGAAGAGTTAGCAAACTATGAATATCGTTTGATGGAACGTCCTCAGATTGTTTTGGCGAATAAGATGGATCTAGAGAAAGCAAAAGAAAATCTAGAACGTTTTAAAAAGGCCTATCCTGAGGTAGAAGTTTTTGAAACGACGACGATTATCGCGGAAGGTTTGGAGCCGGTATTATATCGGGCAGCTGATTTATTAGAAACTACACCACAATTTCCATTATTCAATGATGCAGAAGTGGATGAGGAAGCCGAAGGTGTCTTATATAAATTTGAACCCGAAAAACCAGCGTACGAAATTCGCAATCTTGGAAATGGTGATTGGGAAATCGTTGGTGATGAGATTGAACGAAGCTTTAAGATGAGCAAACTGGATAATGAAGAAGATTTCATGCGTTTTGCGCGTAAGATGCGTAAGATGGGGATTGACCAGGCATTGCGTGATGCGGGATGTCAGGACGGCGATACCGTTGTCATCTGTAATATTGAATTTGAATTTATGGAATAAACAGAATGTCGGTGATGATCTGCAGACTTTCATGTCTTGCTACATCACTGACTTTTTCATATGAAAGAAAATATATTTAGGTAACATGGAAACGCAAGATGTTTGGTTAAACTACTAGTAATTTTCTATGAAATCCGTTATCATAATGCTATGTGATGGAGGTAGATGTTTATGAAGATGGTATCATGGAATGTCAATGGAATCCGTGCCTGTATGACAAAGGGCTTTATGGATTTCTTTCAAGAAATAGATGCAGATATTTTTTGTATTCAAGAAACGAAGATGCAACCGGGGCAATTGGATATTGTAACACCCGGATATTATCAATATATGAACAGTGCAGATAAAAAAGGATATAGTGGAACAATGGTGTTTACCAAAGAAAAGCCAATAGCGGTGACCTATGATCTGGGTATTGATGAACATGATCATGAAGGACGTGTCATTACCTGTGAATATGAAAACTTTTATCTGGTTTGTGTGTATACACCGAATTCAAAAGATGGTTTATTGCGTTTGGACTATCGTATGCAATGGGAAGATGATTTCCGCGCATATCTGAATGCATTAAAGGAAAAGAAAAGTGTGATTGTTTGTGGCGATTTGAATGTAGCACATAAGGAAATCGACTTAAAAAATCCAAAGACCAATCGTCGCAATGCCGGTTTTACTGATGAAGAACGAGCGAAGATGACAACGCTTCAACAGAGTGGCTTCATCGATTCTTTCCGTTATTTATATCCAGAGCAGGAAGGCATATATTCATGGTGGAGCTATCGCTTTAAAGCGCGCGAGAAAAATGCCGGATGGCGCATTGATTACTTTTTAGTGAGTGAAGATGCCAAAGATAAGATACAGGAAGCAAGTATTCATACAGATGTATTTGGCTCTGATCATTGTCCGGTTTCACTTGACATTGACTTTTAAAAGTTCGTACGAAAGTACGGCTTTTTTTATATTATGATGTTGCATCCAAAAATATAAGATAAATAAGAAATATAAGAAAATGATTGCAATCTTTTACTGAATCCCATATAATGGGAACTATAAAGGGAGGGTTTCTTATGATAGCATTTGCACCAAAATCATATGTATATATAGATTATGAAACATTACAGGATGAGGCGATGGAAGGGCTGTTAGCATTATTTGCAAGTAAGCATATGCAAATGCGCCTTTGTGTAAAAGATGCCTGGGAATTGGAAGAAGCAAAACATCTGGATACGTATGGGTATATCTGCGATGTTGTTTATGGTGAGGACATTCTTTCTGCATTAGTGCGTTATGCAAAAGCCAAAAAACAGCGCCAGAAACATATTTTATTATTCACACAACAAACGATTGATCTTCACAAGGTGGATGATATTGGTGTTATCACTCTGGGAAAGAAGGGAGAATATGAAAATTTACAAAGTTTTTTACAGGTAAAGAGTGCTTATGTGAAACAATGGCAATTTCGCTTATCTTGCATTATGGTGTTGTCTGCAGTGCTAATTGGCTTAACTATGTATTTTGCCTATCAAGGAACATTGCCTTCCATATTAAACGATGGGTTTATCGCTTTCCTTGCTCTCATGCTTCCATTAGCTGCTTTTATTCTTAGCTTTGGCTATGGTGTTAGTAAAGATGTTTTTTCATTAAATTGTTTATGGGCTTTATTGGATGCAATTTAAATCCATTGACATTTTGTAGTATAATGAGCATACGTTCTAAGAGAGGGGCAGTAGTATGGAAAATATACAATTGGTTATTTGTTATATTGATAGTACCTTGGTGACAACAGATCGCCGATTGACATGGAAGACCAAAGAGGTGATTGATCGTCTACATGCACATGGAGTATTATTCGGTATCGCTTCTGGCAGACCGTTGGATGAATTAAAGCGGAATGCAAAGAAATGGGGATTTTCTTATCCTTTTGATATTTTGATTGGTATGAATGGTTCTGAATTATGGGATGAAAAAAGACAAGAAGAATTTGGCTATTATAAATTAAAGCCCGAATGGATTAAAGAAATCATTGAGTTGATGGAGCCATTTGATGCAAACTACTTTATTTATCATGATGGTTATTTACTGTGTAGACGCAATGATGCGATGATGCAACATTCTGCTAAAAGCAGTGACAAAGAGATTGTTGTTATGGATACGCCTGAACAGCTGTATCAAAAAGAGAATGCAAAGATCATGTTTCGCGTAACGGAAGAGGTTATGCCATCAATTGAACGCTATGTTGCCCAGCATCCTTCACCGTTTTATAAAGGCTTTAAAACACAGTCAACCTTAATGGAATTTGCTGATCATCGCGTTTCAAAAGCTTTTGCGCTAAAGAAATACTGTGAGATGAATCAGCTTTCTTTCGCAAGTGTGGTGGCATTTGGTGATACAAGTAACGATAATGATATGCTTGCATGCAGTGGTTTAGGTGTATGTATGTGCAATGGCAGTGCAGATACGAAAGCGATTGCGGATGATATAACAAAGAAAAGCAATGATGAAGATGGCTTTGCATGGTATATGGAAGAACATTTTTTAAAGCCTTTCGGTTGGTAGATACGATTTATGCGTGGCAAGATAGAAGCAACGATCAAGCACAAAGGGGGAGAAAATTTTGGTAATGGAAGTGTAGCCCGTCATATTTTACGACTGGCTTTGCCTATGACCCTTGCACAATTTATCAATGTTTTATATAACATCATTGATCGTATTTACATTGGCCGTTTACCTGATGTAGCCGATCATGCACTTGCCGGAGTCGGCATTACGTTTCCCATCATCACCTTAGTCATTGCTTTTGCAAATCTGGCAGGGATGGGTGGCGCTCCTTTGTTTTCGATTGAGCGAGGACGTGGGAATACGAAAAAAGCAGAAGAAATTATGGGAAACAGCTTTACGCTTTTACTGGTATTTGGTATCGTTTTAACCCTTTTTGTATTGTTGTTTAAAACAGATATCTTATATTTGTTTGGGGCAAGTGATGCTATTTTTTCATTTGCAGATGACTATATTACCATTTACATGTTTGGCTCGCTCTTTGTCATGATATCCTTAGGCATGAACAGCTTTATAAATGCCCAAGGGTTTGGAAAGATAGGGATGTTAAGTGTAGTATTGGGTGCTGTACTCAATATCATTTTGGATCCGTTATGTATTTTCAGTTTCCATTTAGGGGTAAAGGGGGCAGCAATCGCAAGCGTTCTTTCGCAGCTAGCATCGGCTGTTTGCATCTTATGGTTTCTTGCGCATAAACAAAGTGGTATCATGCTGAGGCGACATGCATTGAAATTGCAATTGTGCTACGTAAAAAAGATCCTTATGCTAGGGATGAGTGGCTTTGTTATGGCTATTACCAATAGTGCTGTACAGGTGGTATGCAATGCCAGTTTACAACAGTATGGTGGTGATGTGTATATCAGTATCATGACCATTATAAATTCATTACGTGAAGTCATCACATTACCTGCAAGTGGAATTACCAATGCTGCACAGCCGGTGTTAGGGTATAATTACGGAGCTCATAAGGATGAGCGCGTCTTGAAGGCAATTCGCTTTATGAGTGTCGTTGTTGTTGCGTATATGCTGCTCATGTGGCTATTTGTCTATTTGACGCCTACGTTCTTCCTCCATATCTTTTCTAGTGATCGAGTGATTGTAAAACGGGGCATACCGGCAATCCAACTGTATTACTTTGGTTATTTCATGATGGGATTTCAATTTAGTGGGCAAAGTGTTTTTGTGGCATTGAATAAAAGTGGACAAGCTATCTTTTTTTCTTTATTCCGCAAAGTTATAATTGTTATACCGTTAACGTTATGGCTGCCTACAGTTGGCCAATTGGGGGTCATGGGAGTGTTTCTGGCTGAACCGATTTCCAATTTTATTGGTGGTGGTTGCAGCTATTTGACGATGTATCTTACCGTTTATAAAAAATTAAAAAATGATTGCAAAGCCAAGGAGGAAGTATGAAAATTTTATGGTTACCTGGGGCAAAATGTACAAAGGAAATATGGCGATACATGATAAAGGATTGGGAAGAAGAAGACAATGTTTTTGTAAAGTATTCGCATGATGTTTTGTTACAGGCAAAACAAGTGATGGATATCACGAAAGATGTTTATGATCGCTATGGAAAAGCATCTTATGATTATATCATAGGACATAGTATGGGTGGCAAGATTGCCTTACAGCTTTGTGCAGACTTTCAAATGCGAGTGAAAGGGATTATTTTCATAGAAACTAATTTACGTCCGGCAGCGGCATTTTATCGCAATTTGCTTTTGGCAAAAAATAGTGAAGTAAAAGATGAACTTATGTCGATGCTTCAAGAAGAATCCATCTATTACTTAGATGCCTTAAATAAAGAACTGCAAGAAACATTTGATGATGCTTATTTGGTGCAGCAGGCGAACTGCTTGGTGTATGGTATTTATGGTGATCGTGGCTTGCCTGCATATCCTGATCGTATACACGATCTTTGTTTAGATGCGGATACTTTGGCGAAACTACAACTCTTTTTTGTTAAAGATAGTTGTCATATGCCAATGCTGGAAAACCCAGACCATCTCACAAAAATAATCAAAGGGATTATAAGATAACCAATCACCTTCTAAAAATTAACGATAGATGCGAAGATTTGCAAAAAAATTACCTGTTCATGATTTTAATTTCAATCTTAGTTGTAAAATGTAACCGTTTACGATATACTCAATACAGATATAAATATAAAATGGAGGAAATTATGATTGTAAATTTTGAGCAGAAAGAGCGCTTACCATTAAGCAAACATGAGATAACACGGAAAGGTGAGCTTATAGGTACTACTGTTTTACCCGAAGCGTGGATAGGAACGATGCAGTTGCTTGGTCATGATTATGAGCTAAATGCAGAAGGTTTTGAAAAAGTTGTTATTCGTAAAGATGGCATGCCATATGCTGAATGCATGAGCAGACTACATGTTACAAAACAAATTCTTTTTGTAAAAACAGGATGGGAATATTATGAACTTATAACGCCGGAAAAAACCTACCAAATCTATGAAACAGGGCTAGGGGCAGATAAACATTTTTATTCATTTTATGAACATGATCAAGTTGTGGCAATTATTCATAAAAGCGACGTAGTAAAGCGTTTTTTAGACACGTATACGTTTTACATGAAGGAAGAACAGCACCTAGAAGCGGTAAGTTTGTATTGTCTGTTTTTAGAGAGTACACAATATTATGATATGGATGCTACAGGGAATGAATCTTCTGCAACAGAAACAATCACTATGCAAAAGGAGTTAAAGGAGAAGTATGATCCTACCTTTATTGAGCAGGTAATTGCAATGGACAAAGAGTAACGGTTTCCACAGGTCGATTCTTTTATTTATTGCGTTTACATGTTATTAAGCAAATCACGAATGGTTTACGATTATATGAAAGAGCTTAAAAGCTCTTTCATTGTTTTTTGATATTTTCCTTTGTGGTTGGCTGATGAAGAATCATTAGGAATCTCATACTCCTTCTTTTTTTTTAGCGTTAGGCGTGATAAAATAAAACAAGGTGATAAAAATGATAGCATTTATTCGTGGGACGATTCACAGCTACAGCAATGATTCTTTGATCATAGATAACAATGGCATTGGTTATCGTGTATATATCGCAAATCCACAGGCTGTACGTTTGAATACAGAAGTAACCTTGTTTACCTATCAGCATGTTCGAGAGGATGCTATTACGCTGTTTGGTTTTACAAGTATGGAAGAACATGATTTGTTTTTGCAATTGATCAGTGTAAAAGGTGTGGGCCCTAAAACAGCATTGGGTATGTTGGCGGTTTGTCCTGCTAAAAATATGATCATGGCAATTGAAAATAATGATGTCAAAACATTAAAAGGATTACCAGGCATTGGTGCTAAAACAGCAAGTCAAATTGTTTTGGATCTGAAGAATAAATTGGTCGAAGAAGTAACTGAAATTGAGGCAAAAGAAAATGCCCAACTGTTGGATGCCATAGAGGCATTAAAAGCTTTAGGCTATAAAAATGCTGAAATTAGCAGTGTGAAAAAAGAATTAATGGCCATGGAAGAGTCTACGACTAGTGATCAATATATTCGAAAGGCATTATCTATATTGGCAAAAAGAAAGGGAGTATAAGGCATGGAACGTGTGCTTTCAAATGAAATGCAGGGAGTTGAGGAAGAGGATACACTTCGTCCTTCCACATTAAAGGAATATATCGGGCAGGCGCAGTTAAAAGAAAATCTAGCAGTATTTATTCAGGCAGCGAAGCAACGCAATGAAGCTTTGGATCATGTCTTATTGTATGGGCCTCCAGGATTAGGAAAAACCACATTGTCTTATATCTTGGCAAATGAAATGGGTGGGCATATTAAAACAACCAGTGGACCATCTATTGAAAAAAGTGGAGATTTGGCTGCTATCTTATCAACTTTAGAAGCAGGAGATGTTTTGTTTATTGATGAAATACACCGCTTACCCAAACAAGTCGAAGAGGTGCTCTATCCAGCAATGGAAGATTATTGTATTGATATCGTAGTCGGTAAAGATTCCAGTACGACACGCTCTATCCGTTTGGATCTTCCACCATTTACTTTAGTGGGCGCAACGACTAGAGCTGGAGATCTAACAGCACCATTGCGAGATCGTTTTGGTATAGTATCGCAGCTGGAATTTTACAGTCTAGATGAGTTGCAACAGATCATATGGCGTACAAGCCGTGTCATGGATACGGAAATTGAAGAGGAAGCCGTATTGGAAATAGCATTGCGTTCACGTGGAACCCCACGTATCGCAAATCGTTTATTTCGCAGAGTGCGTGATTTTGCACAAGTTATGAATGATGGCATCATCGATAAGGCAGTCGCTGCAATGGCCCTTGATAAGTTAAAGGTCGATCATTTAGGCCTTGATAACGTTGATCATAAATATTTGAAAGGAATCATTGAACGATTTAAAGGCGGTCCGGTTGGCTTGGAAGCTTTAGCTAGCAGTATCGGTGAAGAAGCTATGACATTAGAAGATGTGTATGAACCATATTTATTACAAATCGGTTTTATAAATCGTACACCCCGTGGTCGCATTGTAACGGATAAAGCATATCGTCATTTGGGTTATGATATGGAAGAAGGGTTATTCAAGTTATAATTAAGCTTTCGCTTGTGTCTTCGCATACATTAACATACAGCAAGCGATAAAAGCCAGAGCTTTGGAAAGCATTTCTATAATGGACAGTAAAGAAATGCCGCTTAATAAAAAGACGGGTATGCAAAATAAAAGAATCATTCCTAAAGCGCTGAACAGCGCTTTTTTCTTTGTTTTGATGCCTAACCAGACACCTCCACAACCATAAGCAATAGCTCCGCCAATCCAATTCAGAATATGAAAAGTTTCAGCTGAAATCCAGGTAAAATAGTATAAAGCGGCAAAGATAAGAGAAAATAACAATGTGAGTGCTAAAAGAATAGCGGCACTTTGAAGGTAAGTCTGTAACTTTGATTTCAATGGGAATCACCTCATTGTAATGTATGAAAAAGTTTGTCGGACTATGCAAGGAGGATGAAAAATGCAAGAATATATCACATTGATGATAAAATGTCTCGTCGTATACTTTGTCATTATAATTGCCTTACGAATCATGGGAAAGCGTGAAGTTGGTGAATTATCTGTATTTGATATTGTTATTTATTTGGTTATGAGTGAATTGCTTGCTATTTCTATTACCGAATCACATGAAAGTATTCTCAAATCACTCGTACCCATTTTTACCTTGGCCGTTTTACAAATCATTATCAGCTGGATCTTATTAAAAAGCAAAAAAGTACGTGATATTTTTGATGGTAAAAGTGTTATTTTAATACATAATGGACACATCAACCAAGATGCAATGCGTAAGAATCGATATAACATTGACGATTTGATGAGTCAAATACGTTCGCATGATCTATGTACGCCTGATGAAGTGGCTTTTGCTGTATTGGAAAATAATGGACAATTAAGTGTGTTGCCGAAAAAAAGCTGTAAAGTCAAGCATCCGGATCCATTGATCAGTGATGGCATTATCAATAAAAAAGCACTGAAGGATCTGCATCGCGACAGTGAATGGCTGAAAGCCTGTATGAAAGAAGAAGGGATTCAAGATGTTAAAGATATCTTTTTATGCATCTGGCAAAAAAATGCTTTTTTTATCATTAAGAAGGAAATAGACTCCCAAAATAAGATGTTTTGATTTTATCATGTCGCCATAAGAAATTAGATGGTATAGATAGAAATTTTTCCATGTTTCTATCTTTTTTATAATGTGCAATAATTATTTGTTTTTGGTAAAAGCGAACCATAGGCGAATGGCATGAAGACAAGTCGTGACCAACATACCAGCACTGATTGCTATGCTTAATGCATCAGCGAACAGGATATGTGATAAAAAGGCGACACAGCATAAACGGGTAAAGGAGCCTGCAAAGGTATCGTATACTGTTTTTTTACTGAGCGACATCGCATGCAACATGCTACTTAAAGGAGGCTGCAGCGAATACAGTGCAAAGGGAATGGCGAGTTGTTTTAATAAAAGGGCACCGCGTGTATTGTGGTAAAAAAGCAATAACAATTCTTCATTAAAAAAATAGCATAGGAAACTGCAGATAGCACCGACAATAAAGCAACTTGCTAAGATAAAAGAAAATTGATGACGGGCTGTCGCTTCATGTCCACGGGCATAATGATACGTAAAAGAAGGAAGTAAAAAATTACTTAAGGTGATGGTTAAAAAACTAGGCATCGTGATGATTGGCAAAACATAGCCATTCAATTGTCCATAGGCATGAATCATCGTATCACTTTGTAAGGCACTTAAACCAATTACCATGACAATGGGCTCTAAAAAATAGGTAAAAGATCCGATTAAACGACTTCCGGTCATAGGGATGCTGATGGATAATACTTCATCAAATTGCTGACGATGCAATGTGTGAAATAAGGTTGGTAATTGTCGGATATCATGTTTATGCTGACGAAGGGCGAACAGCATATACAAACTGCTACATAATTCACCGACACTGATTGAATACATGGCAATTTTTGCCATTGTGACATTAGTTAACGAGTGATCCATAGAGAACATAACAAGCAAAAAGAGGATACGTGAACCTTCTTCAAATAATTGACAGGCAGTTGCTTGAACGTGCTGTTGCTTCCCGAATAAATACCCCTTTAATATACCGGATATGCTCACAAGGGGAATTAATGGTAAAATGGCGTATAACACCGGTAATATTTCACGCTGTTTTAAAATATAGAAAGATAAAAAGGGAAGAAGAATGAAAAAGGCGGCGATAATTACGATATTATTTATCATGGAAACAAGGATACTTGCTAAAAGTGGTTTACGCGTATCCTTGCTTTGGGCAATGACCTTGCTCAAAGCTCCAGGTATCCCCATTTGCGCTAAGGTAATCATAATGACCATGGTTGGGGAAGCGAGTGTATAGTAATTCATTGCAGACTCACTTAGAGTGCGAGCTAAAAGAATACGTACAAGAAAAGATAAGATTTTAGCAATCACGGAAACCAACAGTAAAAGAAACGTTGAACGCAGCAATGTTTTTTTCATAAGAATCATCCTTGTCTGTATCAAAGTATATGAAACGTATGCAAAAAACATGTGCATACCATGGAAAGATGGTGTTCGCAGCAATATAAAGGACCTTTCTTGCTGCTTTTTAGGCCTTTCATTAGAAAGTTGAAATGATGTGAAAATACCCTACTTGGAATTTCATATTGCCTTATGAAAAGGAATGATGTAAAATATGTGTTATGGTATTGAGGAGGAAACTATGAGTGAGCAAAGTCTGATTGATGATAAATACATAAAACTTGCCATCGCCCTAAAGGCCAATGAACTCAAACGAGAACAGTTATCTTCCTTAACATATCAGCATGTAGAAAGTGCATTAATTGGAAAATGGAAATATGAGAAAGTAGATAGTGTGCATGATGCGGTGAATGATGTCATGCAGCTGAGTGCTAACGATGTGGTCGCATATTTATCTAATGAGGCCATTTTACTTGGCGCAAAAATGAAGATTAATGACTTTGAAGATTTATTTGGAGGAGATAAGCAATGAAAAAATCGCGTTTAGTTGTTTTTGGCATCACGGTTTTGACAATTTTGGCAGTCATTGTCACTTGCAGTGGAATGATCAAAGATAACATGAGGCTTGGTTTGGATCTGCAGGGTGGATTTGAAATTCTGTATGAAGTAAGTCCGCTGGATGGAAAAAAGATGCCAAGTATGAGCGCAGTGGCAGAATCTGTAAACAAACGTGTCGATGTGCTTGGTGTTAATGAACCAGATATTACGGTGGAAGGTAATAACCGTATTCGTGTACAGTTAGCTGGAGTGAAAAATGCCGACCAGGCAAGAAGGGTAATTTCATCTACTGCAAATTTAACATTCCGTGATGTGAATGATAATCTGCTGATGGATGCTAGTGTTTTAAAAGAAGGAGGAGCCAGTGTTACAACAGATCAATATGGCAATCCCGTCGTTAGTTTGAAACTGGCAGATCAAAGTAAATTTTATGAGGTTACCAAAAAGGTTGCGGCAATGGGAGATGGTCAAAATCTGATGGTAGCTTGGCTGGATTTTGACCAGGCAACAGATTCTTATGCAGCAGAAAAAACAAAAGAGAAACCAAAATATATTTCTGCGGCATCTGTAAAAGAGGGAATTAATAGTACGAGTGCCCAAATTAGTGGGAACTTTAGCAAAGATGAGGCAAATGAATTAAAGGATCTTATCAATTCAGGTTCCTTGCCTGTGAAAATGGTCGAATCCTATAGCAATGCGGTAACCGCTGATTATGGTATTGATGCCTTTTCAACAACCATGATGGCTGGTGCTGTAGGTATTGCTTTGATCATGTTGTTTATGATCTTATATTATCGTTTACCGGGCGTTATATCCGCAATTACAATTGCATCTTACGTCTTTGTTGTCTTCTTGATTAATAACCTAATGGGAGCCGTCTTTACCTTATCAGGTATCGCTGCCTTGGTATTGGGTGTCGGAATGGCAGTCGATTCTAATATTTTGACATTCGAGCGTATTCGCGATGCTTTATATAGTGGCAGAAGTGTCAAAACAGCCTTCTACGAAGGTAGTTCCAAATCATTTGTCACGATTTTTGATGCTCAGTTTACGACCTTTATTTCCGCATTGATTCTGTTCATCTTCGGTACAGGTAGTGTAAAAGGTTTTGCGACCATGTTGATCGTGTCAACGATTTCTACATTACTGGTTATTGTCTTTGTAGCTAAATTCCTTTTGAAGATGCTCGTGGACAGTGGCAAATTGGATGATAAGAAGAGTTGGTTTGGTGTCAAGAAAAATCAGATTCCAAGCGTTGCTAACGGAGAATCACGTTTCTATTATGGACGCTTTAAAGGATTTGACTTTGTTGGTAAAGCAAAATATTTCATCTTTACTTCTTTGACTATTATGGTCATTGCCATTGGCTGTATGGGCTTTAATGGTTTCAAAGGCGATGGTATCTTAAACTTCGGTATTGATTTTACCAGTGGTACAAAAATTACGGTACAAAGTGACAGTGCAATCAAAGCTGATGAATTAAAAACACAATTAAAATCTTTGGGTATTCATGCGAACAGTGTGAAGATCAATGGTGATAAGAATGAGATTGCACATGTCTTTGTTAAGGAAGCGGTTAATACAAGCACGATGGAAAAAGCGAAAACGGCTTTGAAGGCAACATACAAACATGATGTCAGCGATAGTACTGTTACACCAGTCATCGGTCGAGAATTAGTAAGAAAAGCTATTGTTATTTCTGTATTGGCATGGATTGGTGTTATGATTTACATTTCCCTGCGTTTTAAATGGGATTATGCATTAAGTGGTATCATTGCGTTGATACATGATGTCTTTATCATCTTATGTTTCTGTGCTATCTTCCGTTTAGAGGTGAATACGGAAATCATAGCTGTAATGTTGGCAATCATTGGTTATTCTATTAATAACTCCATTGTTGTCTTTGACCGTATTCGAGATCAGGTTAAAGAAAACCGACATGAAAAACTGGATCAGGTAAAATATAAGGAAATTGTGAACATTGCCTTGCAGAATACGGCAACACGATCAATTTTATCTACTTTTACGACTGTATTACCGGTTATCTGTCTGCTAGGTTTGGGTAGTAACGCAATCTTCACCTTCTGTTTGGCTTTGTTTATCGGTTTAATTGCCGGTGCTGGAAGTTCTTTGTTTATTGCTGCACAAGTATGGTATCAACTGCGTATGCGTGAAAAACCTAAGAGCAAAAAGGTGCATAAAAAACATAAAAAAGAAGCTGTAGAAGAAATGATCGTTCCAGGCTTAAATGATTATTAATCAAACATTTGCGCAAATACTCTTTGTTTAGAGTATTGCGCTTTTCTTTTTGATATGTTGTCTACATTTACACTTGCCATGTATTTATGATATAATCCTAAGACAAAGAGAATGAGGTGGAACGAATGCTCATATGTCCGAAATGTCATGAACAATTAAAAAAAGAAGAACACGTATGGCGCTGTGCAAAAGGGCATAGTTATGATATAGCTCGTCGCGGATATGTTAATCTGGTGCTTGGTTCCCATAAGGCAAGCGGTGATGATAAAGCGATGGTACGCTCTCGTACCCGTTTTTTATCCCATGGTTATTATCATATTCTGCAAAAACGATTAGCGACAATGTTACAGAAATTAGCATTGGAAACGCTGATAGATGCAGGGTGTGGAGAAGGTTATTATACAAATTATTTTCAGGAAGTATTGCCTGCCACACAAATTTATGGCTTTGATTTAAGCAAGCATGCGATTGATGAGGCTTGTAAAGCGCATCGTGGTGTAACTTATGGGGTGTGTAACATCTTCCATTTACCAATAGCCAAGCATTGTGCAGATGGGGTGGTGTCTGTTTTTGCCCCTGTGGATAGCAAAGAAAATTATAGAGTATTAAAAACAGGTGGTTATTTTTTAAAGGTAGGTCCTGGTCCAAAGCATCTATATGAGCTGAAACAACTGTTATATACGGATGTGTATGAAAATGAAATTGAAACAGGTTATTCCGGTTTTACCTTACTACATGAAGAAATTGTAGAAGATACCATTACAATTCAGGATGCTCAGGATATTTGGGCACTGTTTCAAATGACTCCATATTATTGGAGAACTCCTAAACAGCAAGCAGAGGCATTAAAACAATGCAAGGAATTGACGACACAGATATCTTTTCATATTGCGTTGTATCGCAAAGAATCCATGAAATAGCCTTTCCAAATAAGAATTGGCTATGATATAATAAACAAGAATTCAGGAAGAAAGGCGGAAATAGAAGAATGGCATTTGAAAGTTTGAGTGAACGTCTGGGAAAGGCGTTTAAAAATATAACAGGTAAAGGTAAATTAAGCGAAAAAAATATGAATGATATGTTGCGGGAAGTGCGCATGTCATTATTAGAAGCTGATGTGAATTATGGTGTTGTAAAAGATTTTATCGCTCGTGTAAAAGAAAAAGCATTGGGCACTGAAGTGATGACTTCTTTAAACCCTGGGCAAATGGTCGTTAAGATCGTTCATGATGAAATAGTTGCCTTATTAGGAAATGAAGAAGCTCCTATCAATTATAAGAAAACGGGCATAACAACCGTCATGATGGTTGGTTTACAGGGTACTGGTAAAACAACGGCGGCAGCTAAAATCGCTAATGTTATGAAGAAGAAACAAAGTCGTAAGCCATTATTGGTTGCCTGTGATGTAATTCGTCCGGCGGCGATTGAACAGTTGAAAACACTTGGTGAAAGCATTGATGTCGAGGTGTTTTCTTTAGGGGTTGAAACAAAGGCATTAGAAACAGCGCAAAAAGCGATGGATTATGCCAAAGAACAAGGCTATGATACGGTTGTCTTTGATACCGCTGGGCGTTTGCATATAGATGAAGAATTGATGCAAGAATTGTCTGATATTAAAGCGTTTGTTCATCCGGATGACATTTTGTTAACCGTTGATGCTATGACTGGACAGGATATTGTGAATGTCGCAAGTAGCTTTCATGAACAGCTAAGTGTTACTGGACTTGTCTTAACGAAACTAGATGGTGATTCTCGCGGCGGTGGTATTTTATCTGTACGAAGCATCACACAAGTGCCTGTAAAATTTGTTGGTTTAGGTGAGAAAATTGAGGATTTGGATGTGTTCCATCCAGATCGTATGGCAGATCGTATCTTAGGAATGGGTGATATTCTTTCACTGGTAGAAAAAGCTCAGGAAAAAATGGATATGGAAGCTAGCACCAAATCAGCAAATCGTATGATGAGTGGACAATTTACATTGAGTGATATGTTAATTCAATATGAACAAATAGAAAAGATGGGGTCTTTAGGCGGCATGATGAAATTGTTGCCTGGTATGGGACAGATGGCAAATCAAATTGATGAGGCAAAGGCAGATAATAAATTGAAAAAAAGCAAGGCTATCATCCAGAGTATGACGCCTGAAGAAAGAGAAAATCCTAATATTCTTAGAGCAGGAAGAAAAAATCGTATTGCTAAGGGAAGTGGAACTACGGTGGCTGATGTAAATCGTTGCATTTCCGAATATGAAAAGATGAAGACGGTGATGAAACAGATGATGTCAATGTCAAAAAATGGAAAAATGCCTAATATGGGAGCCATGGGAGGCATGAAAAATATGCGTGCTATGAACAAAGCTATGCGTGCAGGAAAAAAAGGCAGAAGATTTTAAATAAGAGGCTGTAACGAATAAGAAATAGCCTCACAAATAAAAATACGTCAAACTCATAAGAGAATGGCGTATTTTTTTTG